>JAUIKX010000035.1 GCA_030430515.1 Gammaproteobacteria bacterium
CCAGGAGCTGGCTGATGAGGCGGCCTCCGCCGCCGAGCGAAAGGAAATCCTTGCGGATGACATCGAAGGGTTGATCGGCGTCCGTAAGTTCACCTACGGCCTGGCTGAGAAAGACAATCAGGTGGGTATCGTGACCGGTCTGGCATGGACCCAGGTTGGGGGTGAGCTGCTCAACATCGAAGCCGTTTCGGTGCCGGGAAAAGGGCGTCACACCAAGACCGGCTCCCTCGGCGATGTCATGCAGGAGTCCATTCAGGCCGCGATAACCTTTGTTAGGTCTCGTGCGCAAGCTCTTGGAATAGCAGAAGATTTTCATGAGAAGAATGATCTGCACATTCACGTTCCTGAAGGGGCGACACCCAAGGACGGCCCGAGCGCTGGCATCGGCATGTGTACGGCCATCGTGTCCGTGATCACGGGTATTCCAGTGCGGGCTGATGTGGCCATGACCGGTGAGATCACCTTGCGTGGACAGGTGCTGCCGATCGGTGGTCTCAAGGAAAAGCTGCTGGCCGCGCGTCGTGGTGGCGTCAAGCATGTGATCATTCCGAAGGAGAATGAGCGCGATCTGAAGGAAGTGCCGGACAACATCAAGAGCAAGCTGGATATCCATCCGGTAGAGTGGATGGACGAGGTGCTCGACATTGCACTGGAGCGTATGCCGCAAGCTCAGCTTCAGGATGTCTCCGACCCCGTCTCTGCGCCGGGTGATGCGCCTGACGCTTCGGATGACTCTCGAGGCAACGTCAGCGCGCATTGATAGCGCTACAACGGCAACGCGTGTGAAGTAAAGCCTTCATGCGTGTTGCCTAGCGAAAACGGGGTTGGTATAAGGTCGCCGTGCTGATGGAAGGCCGGCGTCGCGCTCCATCGGTAGAGCTGTCGCGGTACTGTACCGAACAGGCCGTGAATCAATAGAATACAAGCGTCGCGTTACCGAGGAATTTGCTCTTGAACAAAACTGAACTCATTGATCGCATCGCCGAAGAGGCGGACATCTCCAAAGCATCCGCTGGCCGTGCACTGGACGCCACGCTGGAAGCCATCACCCAATCGCTCAAGGATGCGGACCCCGTATCTCTCGTCGGTTTTGGTACTTTTCTGGTGCGTGAGCGCGCGGCCCGTACGGGACGTAACCCGCAAACCGGTGCAACCATCGATATTGCCGCCGCTAAAGTACCGGCGTTCAAGCCCGGCAAAGCGCTCAAGGATGCGTTGAACTGATCAACCCTTGACGCACATGAACCTGAAAAGGCGCAAACTCTTGCGCCTTTTTGTTTTCCCGAACCTCTTAATTTCAGCGAGCTCGCACCATGCTGCAGAAGATGCGCGACAACACCCAGTCAACGGGTTTCAAAGTCATCGTCGGCGTTCTCATATTTGTTCTGGCCGTGTTCGGCTTCGGCGCTTTTAACTTCTTCGTGAATCCCGATCCGGGTATTGCCAGCGTCAACGGTGAGGACATCACACAGACCGAACTGGCTGGAGAAACTGAGCGCGCTCGTATGCGCTTGCTTGCTCAGATGGGCGAAGATGCCGATCCCGCTTCGATCGACACCCTGCAACTGCAGGGCCAGGTGCTCGAGCAGCTCATCAACCGTCGGCTCATGGAGCAGATGACCGACGAGCTCGGCCTCGGCACTTCGAAGAAGCAGGTCGATCAGGTCATCATCGAAAACCCCAGCTTTCATGTGGACGGGAAATTCAACGAAGACCTCTATGTTCGTCTGATACAGCAGTACGGATATACCCCGGCCGGCTTCGCGGCCAGCGCCAGGAAAGACATGGCGATTACACAGATTCAGGATGCTGTTACCGAGACCGCGATCGTTCCAGAATGGCAGTTGCGCTGGCTTGTTGAGCTCATGCAGCAGCAGCGGGACCTGGCCTATCTGCCTCTCGAGCCTGAGCATTTCGCAGAGCGTGCGGAGGTCAGCCAGGAAGAATTGCAGGGTTACTACGACGACCACCGTCTGTCGTTTCAGACGGAAGAAACGCTCGACCTGGCGTTCGTTGCTCTCAGCTGGAAGGACCTCGTCGAAGCGGCGAAAGCCGACGTGACAGAGGAAGCTGTGGTTGCCCGCTATGAAGCAGACCGAGCAGCGGCTATGGCGGATGAACAGCGTCGAGCGTCGCACATTCTGTTGCGGTTGAACGACAACCGTGACGAGGCAGCCGCCATTGCAGAAGCAAAGCAGCTGCGCGCGCAACTCAACACCGGTGCTGATTTCGCAGAGCTTGCCGGTGAGCACTCGGAAGACCCAGGCTCTGCCGCCAATGGCGGAGATCTGGGGCCGGCAGGTAAAGGCGTGTTCGTTCCAGAATTCGAAGAGGCGCTTTTTGCACTGGAGGTAGACGAGATTTCTGAGCCGGTCGTGACACAATTTGGCGTGCACCTGATCCGGCTCGACCAGATCATTGAGCCGACTTATCCCGACCTCGAGGCCGAACGTGACGGCATCGTCAATCGTGTTGCGGAAGAAATGGCCCGAGAGCAGTTTGCCGACAAGCAACGGGAGATGGATGGGTTGGCGTTCGAGCGGAGTGACAGCCTTGAAGGCGTGGCAGAAGCGTTTGGTCTGGAAGTGCAAACGGTCAGTGGTATCTCCCGCACCGAAGGCCCGGGACTGTTTGCTGAAGCGGCGCTTCGCGATGCGGCTTTCTCGGGTGACGTTGTTGAGATGGGCTACAACAGTCAGGCTGTAGAAGTGGGTGACGACCAGGCCGTTGTGGTGCGCCTGGTTGAACGCCACGAACCCCGAGAACGATCATTCGAGGAAGTCAGTGCAGAGATTGAGGCGATTCTGCGGGCTGAAAAAGCCCAGGACGCCATCGCGGACGCACTCGCAGAGGGTCTGCAGCAGCTTGAGGAGGGGGTTTCCACAGGCGAGATTGCAGGGGCGTATGGGCTCGAGTGGGAGACCAGAACCCTCGCCAGCAGCAGTCAATCCGATGTGCCACGGGAAGTTCTCCGGGCCGCCTTCGATCTGCCGCCGCCCGTTAGCGGCCAGAAGTCCGTCGGGTCGGCTGAGCTCGCCGGTGGGGGGCGGGCGCTGATTACCGTCACGAGGGTGCGCAATGGCGATATCGAGGCGATGACAGAGCAGCAGGTCGATGCGCTTGCCCGTTTCCTGCGCAGCCGCACCGGCAATCTGGATTTCTCCGGTCTTTATGAAACCCTGCGGGCAGACGCCTCGATCAAGCGGCCGGAAGCAATCTGAATTTCGTGACGTGCGGGTCGGTCAGCCGCCGGCCTGCACGCCTACGGCACCTGTCGAATCGTCGTAAGGAACGAGGATGCGCTGACCGATACGCAGCAGCTCCCTCGGCCCGATACCGTTGAGTTTCATCAGCCGCTTGTGGTTGACCCCGAAGCGACGGCTGATGTTCCAGAGATTGTCCCCCTGTCTGACCCGATAGCTGTGGTGCTGGGGTTGTCCTGCAGCAAGCAGGCTTTGCTTACCGGCCGGTACCCGCAGTGCGCTATTCACACGGATCATGTTGCTGCGAAGTCCATTGGTGCTCTTGATGGCGGCCACGGATGTGCCGAATCTTCGGGCAATGCCACTGAGCGTGTCGCCACGACGCACTGTGACCTCGTGCCACTTGAGCCGCTTGTTCTGTGGCACCGCATCAAGGGCCGTCTGAGCCGCGGGTTTGTTCTGCACCGGTAGCCGAAGGGGATGTGTCTGATGGCGGTTCAACGGCGGGGTGGCCCACTGTTTGAGCGCCGGGTTCCAGGCGCGAACCTCGGACGGATCAAGCCCGAGCACCTCAGCGGCAACGTTGAGGTCGTACTGGCTGTCTACGTAAACCGTGTGAAACGGTATTTTTGCGGTCACATCCGGGAGCTTCAGTCCGTATGCCTCTGGCTCTGCAACGGCCGCTGACAGTGCCAGCAGACGTGGCACGTAGGAGCGTGTCTCGCGTGGTAACCGGAGGGAGAAAAAGTCTCGCACCGGGTGTCCGTAGCGCTTTTGAGCGCGCTTGAGGGCCTTTCTGAGATTGCCCTCGCCGGTATTGTACGCGGCAATGGCCAGCAGCCAGTCGTCAAAGCGTTTGTGCAGCATCTCCAGGTAGTCCAGAGCGGCTTCCGTCGACGCCACCGGGTCACGCCTGGCGTCCTGCCACCAGTCTCTCTGCAAGCCGAAACGGCCGGCGGTGGCGGGCATGAACTGCCAGAGGCCATGCGCACCATCGGGAGACATGGCGTAAGGGTTCAATGCGCTCTCGACCAGAGGCAGCAGTGCGATCTCTGCCGGCATGCCGCGTTCCCGAACCGCTCGAGTGATGAAGGTCTGATAGCGGGCAAATCTGGGCGCCAGGCGGTTGAAGTAGCTGCGATTGCGTTTCAGCCAGCGAATCTCTGCTTTGACCGCTTGGTGATTCAAGTGGTGGGGCAGGGCCATGTTGGCGCGCAGTTCGGGCCAGATCAGCGGCTGTGTTTCTATGGCTACGGTCGGCTGGATTCCCGGAGGAGCAACCCGGCCGATATCGATCGCTGGAAAAGCATGCGCGCTTTCGGAACTGTCAGCGGCGGCTGTGCCCCAGAAGCCCGCCTCTGTCAGGGGCAGGCCGGAACAGCCTGCGAGCACGATACAGGCACAACAGATACCCAGAGCCCGGCGGGCGTTGGCAACGCTGGTCTTGCAGTCCAATGGTCCTCTCTCACGGCCCTTCAGTTGGTTTGCCCGGCATTTGCTCCGGAAGTGCTCTTTGGCACGATGGCGCTGCAGATGGCGCGCTAAAGCAGGCCACGCACTTTCAGGGCGTTTTCTGCATCTCGCTCTCTACAGAGCCTTTGGGGCTCGCTACAATGAAGATACTTTGCTGCAAGCGATGCAAATTGGCAATTCTTGACAACAGTGGTGAGACGTCTGACGCAGCTGCGGGACGAACCTGGGTGGATACCGCCCTTGGTGGCAGATTGCTTGACGATTCTGAGGCGGCGCTGGCGCATTTTGTGAGGCATTGTCACGGAGATTCCCTGCTCTGGGCGGGAGCAAGCGAGTTGAGCACCGCGGCCATGCAGCGCTGCATGGTGCGCAACCGTTTTTTCCTGGCTGCACGTGGACAGACATGTCTCCCAACGGGAGCCGGCGCGCTACCGCTGTACGGTGAGCTGCATCAGTTGCCGCTGCCAAACAGCTGCGTTGATGCGGTTGTTCTGCACCATGCTCTCGAGCCGTTGCACGATGCGCGCTCCGCGCTCAGAGAGGCCGCTCGGGTGCTGCAGCCGGGCGGCAGGCTCGTTCTGGCGGGGCTCAACCCGTGGAGCGTGCTGGGTTTGCGCCGAGCATGGGCTCGCCTGTTTCCGGATCTGTTGTCCGGGGTGCGTTTCCCCAACCCCATTCGCGTTCTCGACTGGCTCACGGTGCTGGGCTTCGAACTGGAGGAACCCGTTCGTTACGTGAGCTATGGACTGCCGTTTCGTCGGGAGTCCGTCAGTGATGCCGCAACCGTCGATCACGAGGAAAAGAGACCTGATCAACGGAGGTCTGATCGATGCACAGATGCCCGGGTAACGACGGGGATCGAACTTCCGGTAGCAGATGTCTTCCTGCTCAGCGCGGTTAAGCAATCGCTCGGCGTGCCGCCGTTGAGAAAGGCCGTTGCACCGCCTGTCGGTAAGCTTGCGGGTGTCGCTTATCCGAAAGCATCAGCGCAACTCGTACATGTGGATTTCAGGGGAGAGAACCGCTGAGCGTCGAAATTTTTACGGATGGCGCCTGTCGAGGAAATCCCGGGCCGGGCGGTTGGGCAGCACTGTTGCGCTCTGGAGATCAGGAAAAAGTGCTCAAAGGGGCTGAGGAGCATACGACCAACAATCGCATGGAGCTCATGGCGGCCATTGAGGGGCTTGCAGCGCTCACGAGGCCCTGTCGAGTTTCGCTGACCACCGATTCGAAGTACGTCATGCATGGCATCACGCAGTGGATGGCGGGTTGGAAAAAACGAGGCTGGAAAACGGCCAGCAGGAAACCGGTGCTCAATCAGGATCTCTGGGTTCGGCTCGATGAGCTTGCAGGAACGCATGACGTAAGCTGGCATTGGGTGAAGGGGCATTCTGGTCACGAAGAAAACGAACGCGTCGATCAGGCTGCCAACGACGCCATCGACGAGATGCTGGCCGAGCAATGAGACAGATCGTTCTTGATACGGAAACCACCGGGCTCGAGCCTGAACGCGGCCATCGCATCATTGAAATTGGCGGTGTGGAGCTCGTCGATCGCCGGCTCACGGGGCAGCATTTTCATCAGTACATCAATCCCGAGCGGCAGATCGATGAGGGCGCGAAGGAAGTGCACGGGATTACCGAGGAATTTCTGGCGGACAAACCCCGTTTCGCGGATATTGCCCAGGAGTTTCTCGACTACGTCGAAGGTGCTGAGCTGATCATTCACAACGCGCCGTTCGATATCGCCTTCCTCGACTACGAACTCGGCCTGCTCGATGGCGCCTTGGCCCGAATGGATCAGCGGTGCAGTATCACCGACAGTCTGGAAATCGCCCGCAACAAGCACCCGGGACAGCGCAACAGCCTGGATGCGCTGTGCCGGCGTTACGAGATCGACAACTCCAGCCGGGTCCTGCACGGCGCTCTGCTCGATGCGGAGATTCTGGCGGATGTCTATCTGGTGATGACTGGCGGGCAGACGGCACTTTTTGGCGGCGAAGGTGACGGCGGCAGCAGCGCTTCAGGTGAGTCCATCCGATTGCTCCCCGCGGACCGACCGGCGCTGTCCGTAGTGACGGCCTCCGTGGAGGAGGCCGCGGCCCACGAAGCTTATCTGGACCTTCTGGACAAGCAGTCAGGCGGCGCCATCTGGCGCCAGTGAGGCTTTCCCTGAAAGGTCTTCGTAGAGATCTACAGAAAGAAGTGTACGCAAACCCAGCCCGTGACCCCCATGACCACCGTGTAAGGCAGCGCCATGACGACCATGCGCACGTAGGACAGCCGTACCAGCGGTGCGATGGATGACGTCAGCAGGAACAGAAACGCGGCCTGGCCGTTAGGGGTCGCCACGCTTGGAATGTTCGTGCCGGTATTGATGGCCACCGCCAGCAGATTCATATGATCCCGATCGATGGTGCCCGAATTGAATGCAGCAACGACTTCGTTGATGTAAACGGTTGCCACGAACACGTTGTCACTGATCGCGCTCAGCACCCCATTGGCGATGTAGAACATGCCAGGCTGCATGGACAGATCGAGGCTGAGTACCCAGGTAATCACCGGGGCAAACAGATGCTGGTCGTGAATCACGCCGACGATGCCGAAGAACACCACCAGCAGGGCGGTGAAAGGCAGCGCCTCTTCGAATGCGTGACCGATCTGATGTTCGTCGATGACGCCGTTGAAGGCGGTCTGGATGACGATGACCATGAGACCGATCAGGCCGACCTCTGCGACATGAAGCGCAAGTGCTAGGACCAGACAGACGGCGGCGAAGCCCTGCACCACCAGGCGGGCGATATCGCGGGTGTTACGCTCTGCTGCCTCTTCAGCATCGTACGCAGCAAGGATCTCCCGAACCCGTTCAGGCAGCTGTGCGCCGTAGCCGAATGCGCGGAACTTTTCGAGGAGCAGGCACGTCATCAGGCCCGCTGCGAGCACCGGCATCGTCACCGGCGCCATGCGCAGGAAAAACTCGACGAATTCCCATTCCACTTTGGCTGCAATCAGCAGGTTCTGGGGCTCGCCGACCGTCGTGCAGACGCCACCCAGTGCGGTACCGACTGCGCCATGCATGAGCAGGCTGCGCAGGAAGGCTCTGAACTCTTCGAGGTCATCGCGATGATGTTCGTGCAGCTCGTCATCCGTGCCGTGTTCATGATCGTCCCGGAACTGCTTTCCTGAGGCGACCTTGTGGTAAACGCTGTAGAAGCCTACCGCGACGCTGATGATCACCGCGGTCACCGTGAGTGCGTCGAGAAATGCCGAAAGAAACGCAGAGACGATGCTGAACATGAAAGAGAGCGCCATCTTCGAGCGCACGCCGAGAAGTATTTTCGTAAACGTGAAAAGCAGCAGCTCCTTCATGAAGAAGATGCCTGCCACCATGAAGACGAGAAGCAGAATCACCGGGAAGGCGCTGAACACCTCGGTACGCACCGTTTCCGCGCTGGTCATGCCGATGATGATCGATTCGATCGCCAGCAGTCCGCCCGGCTGCAGCGGATAGCAGCGCAACGCCATGGCCAGCGTGAAGATGAACTCCAGCACGACAACCCAACCCGTGACGTAAGGGCCGAGCACAAGCATAGAGATCGGGTTTATGACAAGAAAAGCGACAATGGTGGTTTTGTACCAATCCGGCGCATTGCCCAGGAAGTTGTCCCACAAGGCGTTCACGACTCCTTTCTGCATTCTGAATTGCGCTCCCTCGTTAACTTTTGTGGTTTGCATCAGCGTCACGCCAACTGTCCTATTTTGCCCGGATTTATCACAAAGTATAGGCGGCACTACATTGAGGGTTTCGACAACGCTCGAGCAATTGTGTTACCTATGACGCCCATCACGCTGTTGCGGATTATTGACGCTTTCACCAGGAGTTGGAGACGGGAAGTATGTGGCCGAACGAACCGGATGAATTTGAATCGAGATTGGCACCGCCGGAAGGTACCAGTGAGGACGCCTGGTACTTCCTGTTCATCGACGGCAACCTGGTCAGCGTGCCGAACCAGGGGCTGCCTCAGCCCATAGACGGTGACACTTTTCGCTGGCTGGACGTCGAAGTGCAGCACAAACACTACCTCGGTGAATATCGGAGCAACTCCTGCTATGCAGTCGATGCAAGCGGCGCGGTACCTGAGGGGTACGCGGCGACCAATCTGCACGGCTGGCTGGGTCGCGTGGAGGCACCGGTGTTCTATCTGGCAGGCCGGGCTCAGCAGATCATCGACTGGCACAACACACACCGTTACTGCGGACGCTGCGCGACAGAGACCGAGGATCATGGCGCCGATCGGGCGAAGCAGTGCCCGAAATGCGGACACATCGCTTATCCGAGGCTGTCGCCCAGCATCATCGTGCTGGTGCGCCGGGGCGATGAAATGTTGCTGGCGCGCAATGCCAACTGGCCTGCGGGCTTTTACTCCACTCTGGCCGGCTTTGTAGAGCCCGGTGAATCGGTCGAACAGACGCTGCATCGTGAAGTGCTGGAAGAGGTGGGGATCAACGTCAGGAACCTCCGATATTTCGGCAGCCAGAGCTGGCCGTTTCCCAACTCGCTCATGCTCGGTTACCACGCCGACTACGACAGCGGCGAAATCGTTTGTCAGGAAGATGAGATCGCAGACGCACGTTGGTTCCGCTTCGATGAGCTTCCCAACGTTCCACCGCCATCGGCGATCTCGAGATGGCTGATCGATGCGTTCGTCGAGGAATGCAAGTCCAGGTGAGTTGATTCGCCCTGGCTAACGAAACATCGCCAGAACGGAGAACACCCAGATCAGGTATCCGTCAGCCCTGAACTCGTGGGCCATGAATGCAGCCACGGGATCGGCGGCGCCGGTAAGCAGGTCGAAGGCATGCTTTGCGTCGTTGAAGTACAGGGTGAAGTCGGCGGACGCATCTTCGGGGGCGGGTGCAACTGCCAGGCTGCCGTGGTTCACGTGTAGCAGGACCGCGCCATCGTCGCCGAGATCGAGCCGCACGTGGCCATCGAACTCCTCGGCCGCAGCGGGATGGAACGCCTGCGTCAGGCGCGCGATGAACTCTTCGGTACGCATGCTGCGAGCTTACCTTGAACAAGCAGGGACATCGACGATACAGTTACGCGCTTTTTTCTCAGGTCGGTTGGTTTGGAATTTCTTTACCAGTATCTCCTTTTCCTCGCGCAGGCCGTTACGGTGGTCGTCGCCATCGTTGCGGTCCTCGCAGCATTCTTCTCCTTCGGCCAGCGCCGGGCTCATGGTTCTGATGGGCACCTCGAGGTCACCCAGGTCAACCATCGCCTGGATGAACTGCGGTATACGGTCGAAGATGCCGTGTGTTCGCCCGCGCAGTTGAAACAACAACGCAAGGAGGAGGCCAAACAGGAAAAGAAAAAGGCCAAGAACAAGCACCCGGAAGCGCGTGCGCGCCTCTACGTTCTCGGCTTCAAAGGCGACATACAGGCCAGCAAGGTAGACCACCTCAGACGGGAGATCACCGCCGTACTGACGCTGGCTGAGAAATCCGACGAAGTCCTCGTTCGAGTGGAGAGTCCTGGCGGTATGGTGCCTCACTACGGGCTCGCTGCATCGCAGCTGCATCGAATTCGCAAGAAAGGTGTGCCCCTGACGGTAGCGGTCGATAAGGTGGCTGCTTCAGGCGGTTACATGATGGCCGCGGTCGCCGACAAAGTTTTATCTGCGCCGTTCGCGCTCGTCGGCAGCATCGGTGTGGCGGCCGAGATGCCGAATATCCATCGCTTGCTCGAAAAAAATGACGTGGATTGGGAAGTGCTCACAGCCGGTGAGTTCAAACGCACGATGACCGTGTTCGGCGAGAACACCGAGGAAGGGCGCCGTAAGTTCCTGGAAGAGCTCGAAGACACCCATGCGTTGTTCAAAGAGTTCGTGGCCGAGCAGCGCCCGGGGCTCGACATCACAGCAGTGGCCACCGGCGAAGCCTGGTACGGGCAGCGTGCCATCGATCGTCACCTGGTTGATGAGATCTGCACCAGCGACGAATATCTCGTGGATGCCTGCGTTGACCGGGATGTTTTCGAGGTGCGCTGGGTAGAACACAAGAAACCCATTGAGCGGCTCATGGGCGAAGCCCAGGGGTTGCTGCAGAAAGCGTCTTCTGTGCTGGAGCCGCTGAAGCGCTTCAGAGGTTAGTCCCGTCGTAGCCGCTCGCTGATGGCGATGGGGCTCGGGTAGCGGAAGATCACCAGGTACGAGCTGATCAGCAATGTGAGGATGGTCGCGCCCTGGATCACGTGTGCAGCTTCGCTGGAAATGAGTGCCGCGCTGATCGCGGTGTAACTGAGCAGCAGAGAGAACTCTGAAGCCTGCCCGAGTCGGAAACCCACTTCCCATCCGGCGGAGCCACTTTCTTTGTGCCAACGCAGTAGGGTGGCGAAGGTCACCGGTTTGACGGCGATCAGCAGCACACCAAGCAACACTGCCGGAAGCAGCACCTCGGCCAGCAGAGCCGGATCGATACCGGCACCGACCGAGAAGAAAAACAGCACCAGAAAAAAGTCTCTCAGCGGCCGCAGGCTCTCTGCGATGTATTGCGAGATAGGGCTCGTTGCCAGTGCGACTCCGGCGACGAACGCACCGATCGCGGTGGACAGTCCGGCCCACTGAGCGAGGCTGGCCAGTCCCAGGCACCAGCCCAGAGACAGCAGGAAGAGGAACTCTCTGAATGCATCGTACCGGGCGATGAGCGGCAGCAGCAGCCAGCGCACCATGGCGTAGGCAAAACCGATGAGCAGCGGCAGGGCGCCAAGCGCAAAGCCAAGCTCGCTCACCGCGCTGCCGCCGCTGGTGATGAGGATCAGCGCGAAGATGGCTAGAAGGTCCTGGATCAGGAGGATGCTGACCACCACTTCGCCGATGTGCTTGTGGTGCAGTACGGTCGTCGGCAGCAGCTTGATGCCCAGAATGGTGCTCGAGAACACACAGGCGATGCCTGTAATGATGGCTTCCGTCTGCGTGAAGCCGAAGAGCATCATCAGGCCGTAGCCCAGGACGAAAAAGACGGCGGTCGTACCGAGTGCGGTAAGCAACGTGGCCCCGAACATGTTGCGTAGTTTCCTTGGCGGCAGGTCGAGGCCGATGAGAAACAGCAGAAAGACGATACCGAATTCGGCGATCTCGGAGAGTAGCCTGGCGTCACTGACCAGCGCGGTGCCGTGAGGGCCGAGCAGTGCGCCGAGTGCGATGTAGGCGACGAGCAGAGGCTGGCGGGTATAGAGCGCTACGGTGGCAAGCACCGCAGCACCCGTGAAGATCAGAAATAGAGAGCTGACAACCGATTCATGCATGGTGGAACCATGCGAGCAGCGTGCAGCTTATGCAACCTTTTTCAGCGGTGCCGGCTGCTTTACTGAGCCCTGGTAGTAGTTGGCATGAATGGCGGCGCCTTTCAGAGCCACATTCAGGTCGCGGCGCTCGTCCAGCTCGAAGCTCGAGTAGCCACAGCGCACAAGGTAGTGCACGAGGTCATGGTGCACGTCGCCGACGGCGCGCAGATCGCCGGTGTAGTTCAGGCGGGTGCGAAGCAGTACCGCCAGAGACAGGCCCCGACCATCGTTGAAGGCGCCGAAGTTGACGGCGATGGCCGGCGCTTCGGCGAACTCTGCCTGCGGTTCGTCATCGACTTCGAGCATGAGCCCCTGGTCGCGGCTTTCAAGCCATTGTTCCAACGGGAGAAACACCTGCTCGTCGTGCGTGACGGATTCACCGGATTTAATGAGTAGCGGCATAAACGCGCTCCTTGAATGGTTCGATGCCGATGCGGCGGTAGCACTGGAGGAAGGTCTCTTCTCCATTGCGATTGGCGACGAAGACGTCGAGAATTTTGCCCATCACCTCCGGTACCTCTTCACGGCTGAAAGAGGGGCCGAGGATCTGTCCAAGGGTGGCGTCCGTATGCGAGTTGCCGCCCAGCGATATCTGGTAGAACTCGGCACCTTTCTTATCAACCCCCAGAATACCGATGTTGCCCACGTGGTGATGGCCGCAGGCGTTCATGCAGCCGGATATGTTCAGGTCGATGGGCCCGAGATCGTAGAGGTCGTCGTAGTCGTCGAATTTCTGCTGTATGGCTTCGGCAACGGGAATGGACTTGGCGTTGGCGAGCGAGCAGTAATCGCCGCCAGGGCAGCAGATGATGTCGGTGAGAAGGCCGATGTTTGGAGTCGCAAGCCCGTGAAGTTCGGCTTCCTTCCAGAGGGTCTCGAGGGCGTCCTGACGGACGTCGGGCAGCACGAAGTTCTGCTGGTGACTGATGCGTATCTCACCGTGACCGAAGCGGTCAGCCCAATCCGCCACCGCTTCCATCTGCTGATCGGTGACATCTCCCGGAGGGATGCCCGTGACCTTGGTGGACAGCATGACGCTGGCATAGCCGGGCACCTGATGCTCGAACACGCAGTGACGCATCCAGCGGTCGAAGCCGGGCTCCGCCAGGCGTTTTGCGGAAAGGGCCTCTGTCTGATCGCTCAGAGACTCGTAAGCCGGACGTTCGAAGCGTTCGCTGATGCGGGCCAGCTCCTCGGTGTTGACCTCGGGGCTCACTTCGCGGATCGCTTCCCATTCGGTGTCCACGCGCTCTTTGAACCCTTCGGCCGTCATGGCGCGCACGAGTATCTTGATGCGTGCTTTGTATTTGTTGTCGCGCCGCCCATAGCGGTTGTAGACGCGCAGGATGGCCTGCAGATAGGTCAGCAGGTGCGGCTCCGGCAGATTTTCGCGGATCAGCGCGCCGATGACCGGCGTGCGCCCGAGGCCGCCGCCGACGTAAACGTCGAACACCACGTCACCGGCGTCGTTGCGTTTGACGGCGATACCGATGTCATGAACCGAAATGGCGGCCCGATCGACAGATGGACTGTGGCTGCCTTTGACCGCCATTTTGAACTTGCGCGGCAGCCAGTCGAACTCCGGGTGCACGGTAGACCACTGACGGATCAGTTCGCAGTAAGGGCGCGGATCGACGGTTTCACCAGCGGCCACACCAGCGAACTCGTCCGTGGTGGTGTTGCGGATGCAGTTGCCGCTGGTCTGGATGGCATGCATCTGCACCTGGGCCAGCTCGGCCAGTATGTCCGGTACCCGGGCAAGCTCCGGCCAGTTGTACTGCATGTTCTGGCGTGTGCTCAGATGGCCGTAGCCCCTGTCGTAGTCTCTGGCAATGCGGGCGAGTACTCGGAGCTGTTCGCTGGACAGGGTGCCGTAGGGCACCGCAACGCGAAGCATGGGCGCCAGGCGCTGTACGTACAGGCCGTTGCGCAGACGCAATTGCAGGAACTCGTCCTCGGCCAGTTCGCCGGCCAGATAGCGCTCGGTCTGGTCGCGATAGTGCGCAACGCGCTCTTCCACAAACTGCTGGTCGTGCTGGGTATAGCGGTACATGCCGAGTAACG
The DNA here is from genome assembly GCA_030430515.1 of Gammaproteobacteria bacterium. Taxonomy (GTDB): domain Bacteria; phylum Pseudomonadota; class Gammaproteobacteria; order Pseudomonadales; family Azotimanducaceae; genus SYFY01. The sequence goes on from JAUIKX010000035.1 coordinate 14,088, forward strand.
TGGCGCTCTGGTTTTCAGGAGCCGAGACCGTATCAGCTCGCCGTCAACACGCAAAAGTATCAATGCGACTATGCTTATAAGTGATTGAATTGCGCGGTCGAGCGGTTAGACTGCGCGCGCGAGCCCCTTAACCGGACAGGAAACTACAGACGTGTCAGACGACCAGAACTCCGCAAACTCCTCAGACAGTAAAGTAGATGCCATCGCGACGATCGTCGTCTTCACGTGCGCAGTGCTGATCGCCGTGTATCTGGTCGCTGGCGGCTGATTACAGCGCCTCGGGAAGGAGGCTCAACCCAGGTTGGGCCTCAACCATCTGCGTGCTTCCTCCAGAGGCATGTCCCGACGCCCCGCATATTCCGCCAACTGCTCATCGTTGATCTTGCCGACGCCGAAATAGCGCGCCTGCGGATGTGCGAAGTACCAGCCTGATACCGACGCGGCCGGGTTCATGGCCAGCTGTTCCGTCAGAGCGATGCCTGTGCGACGCTCTGCATCCAGCATCTCGAAAAGTGCCCATTTCTGAGTGTGATCCGGACAGGCCGGATAGCCGGGAGCGGGGCGGATGCCCTCATAGGCTTCTTTGATCAGCGCATCGTTGTCGAAATCTTCCTCAGCGGCATACCCCCAGTGCTCCTTGCGCACCTGTTCGTGCAGATACTCTGCCGCGGCTTCCGCGAGTCGGTCGGCCAGTGCCTTGATCATGATGCTGGCGTAGTCGTCGTTCTCGTATTCCGCCAGCACATTCTCGATGCCGATGCCCGCGGTGACGGCGAAGCCACCGAGGTAGTCGTTTTCCTCCAGAACGTAGTCCGCCAGGCAGAGGTTCGGCTTGCCCTCCGGCTTGGGCGTCTGCTGACGCAGGAACTGGAGCGCGTACTGAGCGGCGTTGCCGGTATCGACGGTGACTTCTTCCGGGCCTGTGCGACGTGCCGGCCATAAGCCGTAGCAGCCCCGCGCTTCCAGCACACCATCATTGATCAGCCGGTTGAGCATGGCTTTGGCGTCCTCAAAAAGGCTCCGCGCAGCTTCGCCCACGACCTCATCGTCGAGAATTTTTGGAAACTTGCCCGCCAGTTCCCAGGTCATGAAGAACGGTGTCCAGTCGATGTAGCGGCTGAGCTCTGCGAGGTCGAACGTCACGGAGTGCACGCCGGGCTTGTTCGGTTCGATCGGCGTGTGCCGGTCGAGAGCCGGGCCGTTGGACCGGGCAGCGCTCATGCTCAGAAACTCGCGGCCCTGGCGTCTCGCTTCGGTGCGGTCGCGCACAATGGCGTATTCCTCCCGAACCTCTCTGGCGATCACCTCCCGCTGCTCTTCCGACTGCAGCCGCGTGGCAACGCCAACAGCACGTGAGGCATCAGGTACGTACACCACCGGTGCGCGGTCGTAAGCTGGTTCGATCTTCACTGCTGTGTGCGCTTTGGAGGTCGTCGCGCCGCCTATGAGGAGCGGTACGTCGAACGTCAGGCGCTGCATCTCCTCGGCCATGTGCACCATCTCGTCAAGAGACGGCGTGATCAGGCCAGACAGACCAATGAGATCTGCATCGACTTCCTTTGCTTTTTCCAGAATGGTTTCGGCGGGTACCATCACACCCAGGTCGATGACTTCGTAGCCGTTGCACTGCAGTACGACACCGACGATGTTCTTACCGATATCGTGAACGTCACCTTTGACGGTGGCCATGACGATCGTGCCCTTCGAACGGGTGTTTTCATCTTTCTCCGCTTCGATGTACGGCACCAGGTGGGCGACGGCCTGCTTCATGACGCGGGCGCTTTTCACCACCTGAGGCAGGAACATCTTGCCGCTGCCGAACAGGTCGCCTACCA
>JAUIKX010000349.1 GCA_030430515.1 Gammaproteobacteria bacterium
GATGCACTTCCCCGAGGCGGGAAAGCTCAGCATTGGGCTCATCGATGACGTAGAAGGAAACCAGGTGGAGCATCGAACGCTTGAGCATATCCACCTGTCTCGCCATATCGGTGTTCCTGAAAAGAACAGCCACCTCGTCGTTGCTGAGGAAATGCTCGTAGAAGCGCTGAAAAAACGCGTCGGTATCGGCGCCCAGAGCCACCGCGCCACCGAAAAGGCGCTCGTAACTTGCTTCAAAGAGCGGATTGGGCAATGACATCGATGGATTTCCGGTTCGTTATGGCGACAAACCTTAACTTAACGGATTTACCGCTGCTAAGGGAAAGCCGAAAAGCGTTGCTGGTAACCCACGGGTGCTAGCCGGGAGGCGGTGGCTTATGTTTGACTCAATACTGTCAATTCATGAGGGCTGTGATGGGTTACTCAAACATTCTCGTAGCGGTAGATCTGACTGAAGAAGCGGACGAGGTCATCGCCGCTGCCGCCGGTCTTGCCAAAGAACAGGGCGCGAAGCTTTCCGCAATGACCGTCGTGAAGCCGCTGGCGCGGGTCTATGGCGGCCTGGATATGGCGCCGGTCACCAGCGGCGCGGTGGCCTTCGAAAAAGAAGCCATCGAGCAGGCAAAGAAACAGCTTGCCGAGCTCGCATCGGTGTACAAAGTCGAGGCGGGTGATGTGCACGTCGCGCTGGGACATCCGGCGACGGAAGTGCGCAACGTGGCTGAAGAGCAGAAGGTGGACCTCATCGTCATCGGCACCCATGGCCGGCACGGTCTCGGGCTGTTGCTGGGCTCCACCGCCAATGCCGTGCTGCACGGGGTGCCTTGCGACGTGCTTGCCGTGAAGATTCACCCGATGAACGTCAGCTGATGAGTAAATATGCTTTTGCCAAAGCAGGCATCGAGCTTGCCAAGCAGCAAGCGGAAGAAGGCAATGTGGACACCTCTGAGGTTATGCTGGCACTGATCGTCAGCGCGGTGGACGAGTACGCCCGCACTGCCGGGCGCGAAGAAGCGCGCAAAGCGCTGACCTACGAACTCGACAACCTCGGCGGCACGGTGGACACGGCTTTTCTGAGGGCGCGTTAACTGGAACTGCTGCTCGCGCGCAACCTGGCCGTGGCGCTCATGGTCGGGGTCGTGCTGGGCCTCGAAAGAGGCTGGTCGCAGAGTGCTGATGGCAAGTCGGATCCCGGTATCCGCACCTTCGCACTCGTTGGCCTGCTCGGCGGCATGCTGGCCACCCTGGATGCGGCCCTGTATGGCGCCCTCGGCTTTGTGGTGGTCGCATTCATCGCCATGCTCGGCTACCGGACCACGGCCCGTCGGCGTCATGAATATGGCTATACCACCGAAATCGCGCTGCTGATCGCATATGCAGGCGGTCTGGCGGCGGGCCTGGACCGGCCTGTTCAGGCCATGTCGGTGGCCGCGATAACGGCGCTCACCCTGGGACTCAAACCCGAGCTGCATCAATTCGTCGGTCGGCTCAAACGTCTGGAGGTGCTGTCGACGATCCAGCTCCTGGTGGTCGCTGTGGTCCTCCTGCCGCTGCTGCCGGATCACGATGTGTTTCTGCCCGGGCTCAACTTCCGCACCATCGGCTGGTTTGCGCTGCTGATTCTAGGTCTGTCCTACCTCGGCTACGTCAGTGTCAGACTGTTTGGCGACCGCCTGGGCATCCTGCTCACCGCATTTTTCGGCGGCCTCACATCCTCCACGGCGGTGACGGCGACCCTGTCCCGCATGGCGGCAGGCGAACCTTCCGCCCGCCAGTTGCTTGGCTCCGGCGTGCTGCTGGCCTGCGCCGTCATGCCGCTGCGCCTTCTGGTGCTTACTGGCGTGGTCAATGCAGAACTGCTGCCGTACCTGGCAATGCCTCTGGGCATGCTGAGCGGCGTGGTCGTCGTTGCGGCCATCATCACCGGGCTGAGGGAGAAAAGCCGGGAGACCAGCGGCGCGCTGACGCTCAGCAACCCCTTCGAGCTGAAAGGTGCGGCGATCTTCGCGGGCTTCATCACGGTGCTTTTCATCGTCACCCCCTGGTTGGAGCAGCAGTTGGGCGCGACGGGGCTGTACCTTGCCTCCGTGCTGTCAGGGCTCACCGATGTGGATGCGATCGGCCTGACGCTGGCCCAGCAGTCGAACGACGGCATCAGCATCGCCACCGCGTCTACGGCCATATTCCTGGCGGCAGCAGCCAATACGCTGGTAAAGGGCATCATGGCCGCCGTGCTCTCTGAGGGCGTGCTGTTGGCCCAGGTTGGCGCGACCCTGTTCACCGCTACGGCAGCAGCCGCCGCAACGCTGTTTCTCTGATATCAGGCATGCCTGCCTGGCTGAGGCAGAACAACTGCCGTTCGTGGCAGGCGAGATATCCCTAACAGAAGATTCGGTATCTACGGATGGGGATAAACGGCCGCCACTTCTAGCATAATGGCCACAATACCAAGAACGGACTCTCCCCGTGGTCGATCAACCAAATTACGACCTCAAGGTCGTGCGCTATTTCGCCGTGATGACGGTAGTCTGGGGCATCGTAGGTATGGCAGTCGGGCTTCTGCTCGCCGCCCAGCTTGCGTGGCCCGCCCTGAACTTCGACATCCCCTATCTCACCTTCAGCCGGATTCGGCCGCTGCATACCAATGCGGTGATCTTCGCCTTCGGCGGCTGTGCACTCATGGCGAGTGCGTTTTACGCCGTGCAGCGAACCTGTCACACAAAGCTCATATCGAACGGCCTCGCCATGTTCGTTTTCTGGGGCTGGCAAGCGGTCATACTCGCCGCCGCCATTACCCTGCCGCTGGGCTTCACCAGCACAAAGGAATACGCCGAACTCGAATGGCCCATCGACATACTCATAGCGGTAGTGTGGGTCTGCTGCGGCATGGTGTTCTTCGGCACCATCGCCAAACGG
>JAUIKX010000036.1 GCA_030430515.1 Gammaproteobacteria bacterium
CTGGACTACCTGGATTCGACCTACGGACGCCGATAGCCCAAACCTATCGCTATCATCCAATCATTCAATTTCTCCAAAGATGGTGTGTGCCCTATGGTGGGGCACACGATTGTTGAAGTGTGGCAATCACTTCCTGAACACAACCAAGAGAGAAACATGAAAACGACCAGAAACTTATCCAGAGCGGCGATTGCTGGCGTTGTCGCGCTCTCCATGACAGTACCGGGTGCATTTGCTGATCAGCATATGTCGAAGCCCGCAGGCGCCAAGGGCGGCGGTGACGCTGAAGTCGGCCAACCCAGAAGCAACCAGTTCTGGTGGCCGGAGCAGCTCGACCTGTCTCCCCTGCGCGACCACGACTCTCGTTCCAACCCGCTGGGCGCAGACTTCGACTACCGCGAAGCGTTCAACCAACTCGACCTCAACGAAGTAAAAACAGAGATCGACACCCTGCTGACCGATTCCCAGGACTGGTGGCCCGCTGACTGGGGCAACTACGGTCCGTTCTTCATCCGCATGGCCTGGCACAGCGCCGGAACCTACCGCACCCTCGACGGCCGCGGTGGCGGTGACGGCGGCCAGCAGCGTTTCGACCCGCTGAACAGCTGGCCCGACAACGGCAACCTCGACAAAGCCCGCCGCCTGCTATGGCCGGTGAAACAGAAATACGGTGAAAGCCTGAGCTGGGGCGATCTGATGATCCTCGCCGGTAACGTCGCGCTGGAGAACATGGGCTTCGAGACCTATGGATTTGCCGGCGGACGCGCAGATGACTGGGAGCCGGACATCGTCTACTGGGGCCCGGAAGTGGAAATGCTGGCGAGCGACCGTCGCACCCGCGAAGGCAAGCTTCAGCGACCGCTCGGCGCCACCCACATGGGCCTGATCTACGTGAACCCGGAAGGCCCCATGGGCAAACCCGATCCGCTGGAATCGGCCAAAAACATTCGCGTTGCTTTCGGACGCATGGCCATGAACGACGAAGAAACCGTGGCGCTGACCGCTGGCGGTCACACCTTCGGCAAGATGCATGGCGCGCATAACGCAAAAGAGTGCGTTGGCAGAGAACCTGGCGGCGCTGCCATCGAGGAGCAGGGCCTGGGCTGGCAGAACAAGTGCGGCAAGGGACACTCCGAAGATACGGTAACCAGCGGTCTGGAAGGTGCGTGGACTCAGGCCCCCACACAATGGACCACCCTGTACCTGCAGAACCTGCTCAACTTCGACTGGCAGCAGACCAGAAGCCCGGCTGGCGCGATCATCTGGATCCCGACTGACGAGTCCCTGCACACTGTTGTGCCGGACGCTCACGTGGAAGGCAAGTTCAACCCACCGGTCATGACGACTGCCGACCTGGCACTGAAGGCTGATCCGGCTTACCGCAAGATCGCTCAGCGATTCCTCGACAATCCCGACGAGTTTCAGAAGGCGTTCGCCAAAGCCTGGTACAAGCTGACCCACCGCGACATGGGCCCGCGCAGCCGCTATGCGGGCGACCAGATCCCCGAAGAGGCGCTCATCTGGCAGGACCCCATCCCGGCAGTGGACTACGCGACCGTGAGCGATCGCGACGTTCGTAAGCTGAAAGCGCAGATTCTCGATTCCGGACTGTCGGTGTCTGATCTCGTACGCACGGCCTGGGGCGCTGCATCCTCTTTCCGCGCTGGCGATAAGCGCGGTGGTGCCAACGGTGGACGCATTGCTCTTGCGCCTCAGAAAGACTGGGAAGCCAACAACCCCGAGGCACTCGCCAACGTGCTTGCCACCCTGAAGAGCATTCAGAACGAGTTCAATGAGCGCTCCTCACGCAAGCAGGTTTCGCTGGCCGACCTCGTCGTGCTCGGCGGTGCGGCGGCGATCGAGAAAGCGGCCGAAGCAGCCGGCGTAGACGTGGAAGTACCGTTTGCACCCGGACGCGCCGATGCCACGCAGGAGCAGACCGATGTGGACTCCTTCGCTCTGCTGGAGCCGAAGGCCGACGCTTTCCGAAACTACTTCAACGCCGAAACGAGCTACCAGTCTCCGACCGACGAACTCGTAGATCGAGCGGACCAGCTCAACCTGACCGTTCCGGAAATGACTGTACTGATCGGTGGCATGCGGGCTCTCGGCGCCAACTTCGACGGCTCGAGCCACGGGGTGTTCACCGATAAGCCAGGCACCCTGTCCAACGACTTCTTCGTGAAGCTCATGGACATGCGCATCAAGTGGCGAAAGGCTGATGCGGAAGGTCTTTACGAGGGTGTCGATCGCACCAGCGGCAAGCAGCTGTTCACCGCGACGCCGGTGGACCTGGTATTCGGTTCAAACTCCGAGCTACGCGCCATCGCCGAGGTCTACGCCTACGATGGTTCCCAGGAACGCTTCGTCAATGATTTCGTTGCGGCCTGGAGCAAGGTCATGAAACTCGATCGGTTCGACCTCGAAGGCTGATCGACATCGTCCCCTCGAGAAGGGCTGCGGGCAGGACACCGCAGCCTTTCTTTTCTATCGGATAAATCTGCATGGTCGACCGACGCAGCATTCACGACAGAGTTCTCAACGCAAAAAGCGCCAAAGAGCTCAACGATGCTTATGCCGATTGGGCATCGTACTACGACGACAATCTAACAAACGAGATGGGCTATCAGGGTTACATCGTCGCGGCGGAAAAGCTGATGACCCAGGTCACCGATCTGGATGCACGGATACTGGACGCAGGTTGCGGAACCGGCCTGGTGGGCCGGTATCTGTCGGAGAAGGGCTACCGAAACCTCGAAGGACTGGACTACTCGCCCGAGATGCTGGATCAGGCATCCAGCAAAGCCATCTACCGAAGCCTTCTGCAGGCGGATCTAACCAAGAAGCTGATTCTTCCAGATGCCATGTACGACGCTGCCATCTGCGTGGGCACGTTCACTCATGGGCATGTTGGCCCGGAGGCGATCTCAGAACTGGCACGTGTGGTAAAACCCGGCGGCTGGCTCTGTTTTACCGTCCGCGATTCCGCCTGGTCGGAGCAACCTTTTCAGGAAACGCTGGATACCCTTGAAGAAGCCGGCAATCTGATACAGATCGACAGCGAAGAAACCGATTACGTGCGTGAAGACCAGTCCCGCTGCCAGCTATGCCTTTGTCGGATCCCTGAAGTCTGACCTTCAGCCCGACGCGGAATCTGCGGCAACGCGACGGGCCTTTTCTTCGACCTTCATCTTGAGATCATCCTTGTAGCGCTGCAGGCGCTTGCGCAGGTCCTGATCGGCCGTCGCCACAATCTGCGCGGCGAGCAGGCCGGCATTCGTTGCGTTGTCGATGGCGACGGTGGCGACCGGCACGCCAGCCGGCATCTGCACGATTGACAGCAGCGAGTCCTGCCCATCGAGACAGGTTGCGCTGACGGGCACACCAATCACGGGTAAAACACTGATCGCGGCGACCATCCCTGGAAGATGAGCCGCACCTCCCGCACCCGCAATGATCACATCCAGCCCGCGGCTTTCCGCCTTCGCGCTGTAGTCATAGAGCTTGTCTGGCGTACGGTGCGCGCTGACGATATCCAGCTCGAACGGCACCTTCAGCGCTTTGAGAATATCTGCCGCTTTGCTCATGACCGGCAAGTCGGAGTCGCTGCCCATGATGATGCCGACCTTTGGATTCACATCCTGGGAATTCATGTCTTGTTCCATGCCTTTACGATCTCCTCAACGGACACGTTCGTACGCTCGTTAGCCTGCTCAACCGTGTCGCCGATAGCTGTGATGTGGCCCATCTTGCGACCGGGCCGCGGGGAATGTTTGCCGTACCAGTGCAGATTGACGCCTCCCGGCATTGGTAGCCGGTGCCCCAGTCGACCGCGGCCAGCGCATCTTCCCAGATCAGGTTGCGCATGGCAGCCGGTCGATCGAGCACGGTGCTGCCAAGCGGCCTGCCGCACACGCTGAGCAGGTGTTGAGCGAACTGCGAGGTCTTCGTGCTTTCCAGGGTGTGATGTCCGGTGTTGTGCACCCGGGGTGAAATCTCGTTGATGAGCAGTTCGTCATCGGCCGTCAGAAACAGTTCAACGGCAAATACCCCGGCACTGCCGAGGTGCTCGAGCGTTCTGGTTGCGATATCAAGTGCCTGGTTGCGGGTCTCGGCTGAGATTCTTGCCGGGGCAATCACCGTATCGAGCAGGTTGAGTTCGGCGACGAAGGTCAGCTCCGTCACTTCGAAACACGCCACCTCACCGGTGGTGCTCCTTGCAGCAACCACCGACAGCTCCCGCATGTTCTCGAGAAACGGCTCGACCATGGTCGCACCGTCCCAGATGTCGGCAAGCGATGATTCGTCTCTGATGATCTGCACGCCGCGGCCGTCATACCCGCCTCGGCGCGCTTTCTGTACGAACGGCAGGCCGAAGAGCTGCGCCACGGCATCAGGCGATTCGCTACCGTCCAACCCTTTGAAAGGCGTGGTCGGCAGACCGTTGGCTACGAGCCACTCCTTCTGATGCAGCTTGTCCTGAATGATGAGCATGCTTTCGGAGGTCGGCTGCACCGTGCAGCGACCCTCGTCGGCGCAGCGCACCAGATAGTCGAGCGTCGTTGGTGGAATTTCTTCCACATCAAAGGTGATCACGTCTGAGTGCTCGACGAGTGCATCAACCAGGCTCATATCATCAAGCGCACCATGCAGCGTTTCGTCTGCCGTGAAGATGGCCGGGCTGTCATCCGAATGCGCAAGAACGGTGGTTGTGATGCCAAGGGGTTTGGCTTCGAGGCAGAGATACATGGCAAGCTGGCCGCCGCCGAGTATGCCAACGCGGCTCGGGGTTCGACCGGTATCTGATTTTTGCTCACCTGGCTCGACGCCAGCGGGGCGCACGTCAGACATGAAAAGGACCCTGTCTTAAATCAGGCATTATACAGACGCGGGATCGAAAGACAGCGATCATTGCAGGGGCTGAATCGATGGTAAATACGGCTGCAAAACGTCCTTCAGCGATAGGATGGCTGGTTCGGGATCTGCTGATCTTTGCGGTTCTCGCAAGCCTCCTGAACGCGGCTGGCCAATGGTTGCCGGCAGCCTTGAACCACATCGTCGTTTTTGTGATCGCCTACGTGCTCTGCTACATCACCCATGAATGGGGCCATTGGGTTGGCGGCCGCATGCGGGCCGCTGATCAGCCGTTTCTAGCATACAAACAGCCGCTGATGACCCGCTTTGATATCGCTGCGCACACCAGCCGGCAGTTTCTGAGCATGAGCTGGGGTGGCGTGCTGGGCTATCTGCTCGCCGGGTTGTCGATGCTGGTTCTGTACTTCGCAAACCTCGCACCGGGCGGCCTGGCGGTCGGCGCGTTGGCCTTCATGAGCCAGTCTCTCGCAGTAGACCTGCCGCAGATCGTTGCGGTCAGCCGCGGCGCCGACCCGCTGCAAACCAATCAGAGCGGCGCGGCCACCAGCGTCATCCTCCGCCGCACGTGGCAAACATGGCTGCCACTTTCAGCGCTCCTGATCGCCTGGCACTTCTGGAGCTGATATGCAGCCTCAGGTCGGTCCACCCGTGACGTAGAGGCATTGACCGGTCACCCAGCTCGACGCCGGTGAAGCCATGTAAACCACGGCATTACCAATATCTTCCGGCGTACCCAGACGCTTTAGCGGCAGGCCCAGCAACGCAGCGACATCCTTTCCTTCGGGGAAGTTCGTCGAATCGTTGAAATTCTCAGTGGGCACCGGGCCCGGCGCAACGGCGTTCACCCGAATGGCAGGCGCCAGTTCCAGCGCGAACGTCTTGGTCAGGCTGTTCACGGCGGCTTTGCTCGCGGCGTAGGGGCCGTTCTTCACGTTGCCGGGACGCGCCGCAGCGCTGGAGGAGATGTTTACGATCACCCCTTCTTTCATGTGCTCTGCCGCGATGCTGCAGCCTCTGAACACCGCTTTCAGGTTGAGATCCATCTGAGCATCCCAGCGGTCTTCCGGAGTACGTGTGAGATACCTGGGTGTGGCATCCGGCAGACCGCCGGCATTGTTCACCCAGATATCGATGCCGCCGAACTCGACAGCCGCCTCGGCGAGTGCGCGCATCTGATCTGGATCGGTGACATCCGCCGTAAAACCAAGAGCGCGCTGCCCCCGTTCACGCACAGCCTCCGAAACCGCCTCCACATCCGCCTCGGTGCGGGCAGAAACCACAACATCGGCGCCTGCGTCCGCGAGACACAGGACGATGCCCCGGCCGATACCCTTGCCGCCCCCGGTCACCACCGCGACCTTACCTTCCAGGCTGAATGGATTGGCCATTTTCAACGCTCCCCCGTAATGTCAGATCTGTTCATCCAATACGGGGAGAAAACCATGACCGAAGCACTCTTTTCAATCGAAGGTGATGTCGCCGTTGTCACAGGCGCCGGCACAGGCATCGGCGAAGGGACGGCACACGTACTGGCGGATGCCGGGGCGCGCGTCATCTGCGCGGGCAGACGCGCCGACAAGATCGAAAAAGTGGCACAGGCCATCAGGGAAAAAGGCGGCGAAGCCCTGGCCGTTCAGACAGATGTTACTGTCGATGAGGATGTGGAGCGTCTCATGCAAACCGCCATGGATCAGTGGGGAAGGCTCGACATTCTCGTAAACAACGCCGGCGGCTCGCCCATCCAGGCGCGGCTCACCGATTTACCCCGAGAAGAATGGGACGCCACGCTCGCACTCAACCTGACCGCGGTGTGGAACTGCACGCGGATCGCCGCCCGTCACATGCAGCACGGCAGCCGCGTGGTCAACGTATCCTCAATTGCTGCCAGAGAGATCGTTCCCGGCAGCGGCCACTACAGCGCCGCCAAGCGCGGCGTCAATTCGCTGACCGAATCGTTCGCCAAGGAGCTCGGGCCGCGCATCCGGGTGAACTGCGTCATGCCGGGCCTCGTGCCCACCGAGATTGCCATGAAAGCGCTGAGAGTCACCGAGGCGGATCTGCCCCGCCTGGAGCAGGGCCTGAACCTGCCCTGCGGGCGGCTGGGGACACCCACCGACCTCGGCGCGGCCATTCTCTACTTCGTTTCTCCCGCCGCGGAGTGGGTGACCGGCGAATGCATCGGCATCAGCGGCGGCCAGTTTCCTTCCGCAGACCTGTAACCACTCGAAATTACCACCGATAGAACATACCCTGAGGCCTATGGAAACCAGCGCACCTGCAGAGTTCAAATACCTCGCCACACCATTGCGCGAGGACGTTCGGCTTCTCGGCAATCTGCTGGGCAAAGTCATTGCCAACGACCGGGGCGAAGCATTCGTCGAGCGGATCGAGACCGTTCGCGCCCTGGCGAAAGAGGCCCGGGCAGGCGCCAAAGACGGCTGGCAGCGACTGTCAGACTTTCTGGCGGACATTCCAGCGGAGGAGATGGTCGCGGTGGCGCGAGCGTTCAACCAGTTCCTGAATCTCGCCAATATCGCCGAACAGCATCATCTGACACGGCCGCAGCGCGACCAGTCACTGGCACTGGAGCTACCCGACGATCCCAGGCTTGCTGAGACTCTGTCGGAACTGAACATCGAACTCGTGCTCACGGCGCATCCGACCGAAGTACTTCGCCGAACACTCATCCAGAAGTACGACCGCCTGGCGGATACGCTGTCAGAGCACGATCGCTGCCAGGCGCTGAAGGAAGACGCGGCGCCGGTGCTGGCCCGGCTGGAGCGGCTGATTGCGGAAGCCTGGCACACCAACGAGATCCGCCAGGAACGCCCTCGTCCGCAGGACGAGGCCCGCTGGGGGTTTGCCGTGCTGGAGAACTCCATCTGGGAGGCACTGCCGAGAGTTCTGCGCGAACTGGATCATGCGCTGGGAGAAAAAGGGCTGCTGCCGCTGGCAACCGATATTGCGCCCATACGTTTTGCCACGTGGATGGGCGGCGATCGCGATGGCAATCCCAACGTCACCGCCACGGTCACCAGTGAAGTACTCATGCTCGCCCGCTGGATGTCTGCCGATCTTTTTGTACGCGACATCGATGCACTGGCTGGCGCGCTGTCGATGAGCGATTGCAACGAAGCGCTGCGCGCCCTCGCCGGTGATGCCGCCGAGCCGTACCGGGAAGTGCTGAAAACCGTGCGCGACCGTCTGCTGCGCACCCGTACCTGGGCCGCGGAACTGGACCCCACGCCGCCAGCAGACCCACTGGAGATTTTCTACACCACCGACGACCTGCGTGCGCCGCTGGAGACCTGCTATCGCTCTCTGATCGATTGCGGTCTTGGCAGCATCGCCAACGGGCCGCTGCTGGACACTCTGCGACGCGCCGCCGCTTTTGGTGTGCATCTGGTGCGCCTGGACGTGCGCCAGGATGCAGAACGCCACACCCAGGTGCTCGACGAACTCACCCGCTACCTGGGCATCGGAGAAAACGGCAGCAGCTACGCCGACTGGAGCGAGGAGGCGCGCCAGAAGTTTCTGATCAGCGAGCTCGAAAGTCGACGCCCCCTCTTTCCGAGCGACTGGCCGATGAGCGAGGACAGCGCCGAAGTGCTCGACACCTGCAGGGTTATCGCCGACGAAGGTGGCGACGGCATCGCCCAGTACGTGATTTCAATGGCCTACGAACCCAGCGACGTGCTGTCGGTGATTCTGCTGCTCAAGGCCTGCGGCATGAAGCGCGCGCTGCCCATCGTGCCTCTGTTCGAAACGCTGGATGCATTGAACGGCGCCGCGGCCAGTATCGATGCGCTGCTCAACGTACCGTGGTACCGGGATTATGTGCAGAACTACCAGCAGGTAATGATCGGCTACTCCGACTCCGCAAAGGACGCGGGTCAGCTGACTGCCGCCTGGGCACAGTATCGTGCGCGGGAATCCCTGGTACAGGTAGCCGAGACACACGGCGTGAGACTCGTACTGTTTCACGGCCGCGGCGGCGCCGTAGGCCGGGGCGGCGGACCAGCGCAGGCCGCCATCCGCTCGCAACCGCCAGGATCAGTTGCCGGCTCTTTCCGGGTGACGGAACAGGGCGAAATGATCCGCTGGAAGCTCGGCGAGCCGGCACTTGCCACCCAGACGCTGCGCCGATATCTCTCCGCGACACTCGAAGCGACCCTGTCGCCACCGGCCTCTCCCGAACAGGCCTGGCGCGACCGCATGACGAGCCTCGCGGGAACATCACTGAACGCGTATCGGGCACTGGTGCGGGAAGACGAGTCGTTCGTCGACCTGTTTCGCACCCTCACACCGGAGCAGGAGCTTGGCATCTTATCGCTTGGCAGCCGTCCGGCCAGACGCCATGCCGTGCCGGGCATCGGCAGCCTGCGCGCCATACCCTGGGTATTTGCCTGGACGCAAGTTCGCGTCATGCTTCCGGCCTGGCTCGGCACAGACAAGGCGCTGCACGAGGCCTTGCAACAGGGGCAGATAGAAGAACTGCGGCAGATGCTCGAATGGCCGTTCTTCCGTATGCAGATCGACATGCTGGAGATGGTGCTCTCAAAGACCGACCCGGTACTCGTGCGCTACTACGCCAAACGGTTGACAACGCCTGAACAGCAACAAACTGTCGCCAGACTCCGCGACCGCCTCGCAGAACTCAGCAGAGATGTGCTCGAACTCACCGGCCAACCAGACCTGTTATCTCACGAGCCGGAACTGGCCGAATCGCTGATTGTGCGCAACACCTACCTCGACCCGCTGCATCTGCTGCAGGCGGAACTGCTGCATCGGCACCGCAATGCATCAGACGACGGCGAACTTGTTGAGCAAGGGCTTCAGGTGACCATGGCGGGCATTTCGAGCGGACTGAGGAATACAGGCTGAGCAACCCTCCTAAGGTCTTCTGATCGAACCGGACAGATTACGTGGTGGGAAACCGAACAACTAGCGTGTTATCTGCATTCCGATAGAAGGCTCATGCCCAATGGAGCACGCCGGGGTATAATGCGCGCAGCGATCGGCTCAGGGAGGGTGGGATTGATGCGCTTTGAAGAATATACGTCTTACGACGCACTTGGGCTCGCGGCCCTGATTGCCAGCGGCGACGTGTCCGCCGCGGAAGTGGAAGCCTGCGCACGGCAAGCCATTGAAGACAAAAATCCCGCACTGAACGCAGTGCTCGCCACGGTGCAGAACCAACCCTACGATGAGGATAAGCCTTTCAGCGGCGTGCCATTCCTTATCAAGGAACTGGTTCTGCATGCGGCTGGCGCGCCGTGCCGTGGGGGCTCACGCGCCATTCCCAACATACCTCAGGACGCCGACAGTAGCCTCATGCAGCGCTTCCGAGCCGCCGGACTACATCTTATTGGAACGACACAGACGCCAGAGGCCGGTTATAACGCCACTACAGAAACGGTCGCCTTTGGCCCAGTGCACAACCCCTGGAAAACGGGACATAGCGCGGGGGGCTCGAGTGGCGGTTCGGGCGCTGCTGTTGCTGCCGGTATTGTGCCTCTGGCACATGCCAATGATGGCGGCGGATCTATTCGTGTGCCCGCGTCCTGCAATGGCCTGGTGGGGCTGAAACCGACCCGCGACCGCATACCCACGGGACCCGATATGAGCGACCCGTTGTTTGCACACGCGATTGAGTTTGCGGTCACGCGCAGTGTGCGTGATAGTGCGGCGCTACTCGATCTGGTCGCAGGCCCGGATAGCGGCGCGCCGCATATCATCGCACCACCGAGCCTGCCATTTGCAGACGCCGCGGCCCGAGACCCCGGCAAACTAAAGATCGCATACGAACCGGGGTCGATGCTGGGCACGCCGATCCACGACGAGAATGCCGCAGCCGCGGCCAACGCTGCAACGCTCCTGTCCGAACTCGGACATACAGTGATCGAATCTCCCGTGAAAATCGATTTCGATGAATTTGCCCAGCACATCAACGTGATCTGGTGCGCGTTCAATGCCTTCTTCGTGGAACAGACTTGTGCCGCAACAGGATGCGCACCGGATGTTGATCACTTCGAGGCCGTGACGTTGACGACTGCCGAGTTTGGCGCAGCATGCAACGCAACGACGCTTCTTACGGCGCTCGACTACGTAAATCGCCTGACCCGTGAGACCGCGGCAGCTTTCAGTGACTTTGATGTCTTGATGAGCAGTACGCTGGGTTCGCCACCGCCCGCGCATGGGGTGCTCGATCAGAACAATGCTGAAATTTCAGCGATCGACTGGACCCGTCAGACCTTTCGCTATGCTACCAACACCCCCCTTGCGAATAGCACGGGCCAGCCGGCGATCAGTCTGCCCATGCATTGGAGCCAGGACGGTCTGCCAATAGGGGTGCAACTCATGGGTGGTATGGGTCAGGAAGGGCAGCTGCTAGCCCTCGCCAGCCAACTGGAAGAGGCACACGGCTGGCAAGCAAAGCAACGCGCACTTTTCTAGCTTTAGCTGCAGCGTTGTTCCCGACGGCATTGCCGACGGCTCCAAACCAGAGCGCGCCCAACACGTGCCCGATTAAAGGAACCCGTTCTGGTTCAGAACCGACCGATTCAACTGATGTCAGTGATCAGTCGATTCACGCCTGAATAATCACCCCTGGCAAATCGCCTCCAGGCACTCCCAATGCAGCTCGCCGATCTGGCCGTTGGGGTTCACAGGCTGAACGCACACATGGCTGGCGCCAGCATCGAAGTGTTCCTGAACGCGCGCCTTGATGGCATCGGCATTGCCCCACGCGAACGTTGCATCGATGAACCGGTCGCTGAGGGTGTCGATGTCTTTTTCGCTGAGGCCCATGCGCAGCCAGTTGTTGCGATAGTTTGGCAGCGGCTGGTACCGCTCAGCGACCGGCTTCGCAAGTTCGCGAGCCTTGCGCGGATCGGTTTCCATGATCACCTTCTGCTCCACGCAGAGCATCGGTTCCGGACCGAGGATGTCGCGAGCCATACGCGTGTGATCCGGCGAGGAGAAATACGGATGAGCGCCCTGACATTCAGATGCGGCCAGCTCCAGCATCTTCGGCCCCAACGCGGCGATGACCGTTGGCGGGCTCACGTCACCCGTGACGGCAGCGTAGGGTGCTTCGGCCATCTTGTTGAGGTAGGAACGCATGGTGGCTACGGGCGGCCCGTACTCCAGCCCACGCACGCCTTCCACGAGCGGTTTGTGCGAAACGCCCATGCCCAGCAGGAAGCGGCCGCCAGACTGCTCAGCCAATGTGAGCTGCGCGGCCTTGGTAACGCCCGGCTCCCGGTTGTAGATATTCATGATGCCGGTGGCCACGTTGAGACGGGACGTGTTGGCCAGCAGCCACGATGCCACGGCCACCGGGTTTTTGCCGATAGACTCCGGAATCCACAGCGTGCCGTAACCCAGGGCTTCGATCCGTTTCGCGGCTTGCGCAGCATCCGCGGACGACAGCGTGTCGAAAAAATACCAGACGCCCAGCTTACCTGTTTCCACAACGGCCTCCATGACTCGAATCGTTCGGGTTCACAAGATACGATAACCCGAACATCGCTGCAGCGATCCGTCGATATCTGATTCCGGGGGGAAATCATGAAAGCAAGCTTCAATACCGCACTGCTCTGCATCGCGCTCGTCTGCAGCGCCTGCACCGACAGTGAAACCGCTTCCACGCAGGAAGCCGCTTCGCCGCAACAGCCGCAGGTCGCCGAAGCGCTGCTGAGCTGCGAATCAACACCGGAGATGGCCGTTTTCTGCGGTTTCAAAAACCCGGAGGACCTGGTGCTTCTCCCCGACGGCAGTCAGCTGCTGGTGAGCGAAATGGGCGAATTCATGCTGGACAGCCCCGGCAAACTATCGCTTCTGGGCCTCACCACTGGCCAAGCTGGAAGTATCGATATCGATTGGCAACCTACCGGTGAAGGCGAACGCTCCCGGGGCGACCCCAACTGCCCAGCACCGGATGCCAAAATTTTCAGCCCGCACGGTATCGATCTGACCACCCTGGCAGACGGCAGCCACCAGCTGCTCGTTGTCAATCACGGCGGCCGCGAAGCTGTGGAGTTTTTCGAACTGAACGCCGCTGATGACGGTACCTGGTCGCTGGCCTGGCAGGGCTGCGCCATACCGCCCGGCGATCCCTTCATCAACGATGTTGCAGGCACCACCGATGGCGAATTCTTCGTCACCCACATGTGGGACAAGAGCACGCCGTTCGAAGAGGTAGGCAGCAAGTTGCTCGCAGGTGAAAAGGTCGGCTGGGTCTGGCATTGGCAACCGCAATCCGGGTTCAGCAAAGTGCCCGGCTCCGATCAGATGATGCCCAACGGCATCGCCATCAATGCCGACAACACGAAACTGTTCGTCAACATCTACATGGGCAACAAGACCATCAAACTGGACCGGGCGACAGGGGCGTACGAGGGCGAGTTCGAAGTGCAGCAGCCGGACAACATCACGGTCGATGAAGACGGCAATCTATGGGTGGCGTCTCATAAGCACGACCCGCTCGGCCAGAACTGCTCAAACGTCACCGAAGGCCCCTGCCTGCTGCCTTATCAGATCGTCAGAGCCGATCCGGTAACGCTGGAAACAGATGTCGTACTGCACCAGGACGGGCCGCCCATGGGCTACGCCACCGTGGCACTGAAGGTGGGCGAACGTATCTTCATGGGTTCAGCACATGGCGACAGAATCGTCAGCATCACCAGATAGAACCGGCGCACTGAGGTTGTGACGCAGCTCACACCTCATGTGCATTCAGTATCCTAGTTTTAGGGGTATGGATAAGCGCCACGACGATCCCAGCGATTTTCAGATACCCGAACGACGCCACAGTCGGATCATCAACACCGACGACGGCTCGTGGTGGTTTCTGGCTAGAGAAGGCATGATGGGGCCGTTCGAGACCGTCGATCAGGCGATGTATTCCCTCGAGTCGTTCCTCGAGGTCGCCAAATGCGAATCCGGTCAGATCATCAACGAAGGCGCCATCGCCTGAACCTCGCGTCCCTGCGTTGGGACACCCTCTCCAGAATCGCCTCCGCTACCGGCATGAACGTGTATTCTTGAAGGGCGACCTCACGGTTGCGGCCTACTTTCCCCTGACTGCGGACCTTCCGGATGGCAAACCACAAAGACGAACCCATTGATGGACCGGTCGGCCGGAAGCTCTGGTTGCGCGCCGATCGCGTGCTCCCTGGCGGCGGTATCTACTTCAGCCGCAGCGCGGACATGGCCGGGCGCGGTGTACTGCCGGGATTCATTGCGTCGGCGGAAGGTTGCCGGGTAACAGACGCGGACGGTCGCTCCTACATCGATTTTCTCTGCGCCAACGGCCCCAACATTCTGGGCTACAACCATCCAGAGGTTGAGGCCGCCGTCAACGAACAGGCGCAGACGCTCACCAGCGCGAGCCTATTCCCGCCCACGCTCGTGGAGGTCGTGGAACGCCTCGTCGAGCGAAGCCCCGGAATGGCTTGGGGGGTTGTCTCCAAGAACGGATCGGAAGTCGTCAGTCTGGCCGGGCGGGTGGCCCGGCAGCACACCCAGCGACGGCTGCTACTGGCCTTTACCAGCGCCTACCATGGCAACGACCCGGAGCTGGCCTCGTCGCCGCATCCCGGCGTGCTTGCCGACCTGACAGGCGACGTGCTCCGCATACCCTGGAACGATGGACAGGCGGTGGAGGACACTTTTCGAGAACACGGCGAACAGATCGCTGCGGTACTTCTCAACCCGCTTGACCAGAACCCACGGCAGAAGACGCGCAACGCGAACGCCGATTTCGTCGCTGCGATCGAAAGCGGCAGAGCTCACTACGGAAGCCTTCTGGCATTCGACGACGTGCGCCACGGCTTCAGGCTGCACCCGTATGGATCGCACCATCTGCTCGGTATCGAGCCCGACCTCACCACGTACGGCAAAGCGCTCGGCAACGGCCATGCGATTTCAGCACTGCTCGGCACAGAGGCGCTGAGAAGGTCAGCGCGTCGCATTCTCTTCACTTCCACCTACATGTTCGAGGCGCCGCCAATGTGCGCCGCAATGAAAACCCTCGAGATTTACGATCGCGAGAACGTTTTCAACCGGATCTCCGATGCAGGTACGCGGCTTCGAACAGGCATTCTGGCCGCAGCGGACGCTGCCGGTCACACAATCAGCTACACCGGCCCGGATACCATGCCCACGCTTCTTTTCGAAGACGATGCTGAAGGCACCCGACAACAGAGGTTCGCGCGCGAAGCCGCCGAGCTCGGCGCGATTTTCCACCCCGCACTGAACTGGAACCTGTCGGCGGCACACGGTGACGCCGAAATCGACGAGGCCATCGCCATCGCCGCCGAAGCATTCAAGCGCACCCCGGGCGCCTGAAAAGCCTCACTCAGAACAGGTTATGATCGGCTGGAAACCACCGGCGCTCGTCCATGGCTCGATTCGAAAACCTCGCTACCTGCTTTCTCGTTCTGCTGACCCTTCTGACTGCACAAGGCGCTGAAGCCGAAAGCTCCGATGACAGGCGCATCGTGCAGATAGAAACCGGCAGGCTTGCCGGACAGCACAGCGACGAACTGAGCATATTCAAAGGCATTCCGTTCGCAGCCCCCCCGGTTGGCGACCTCCGCTGGCGGGCACCACGCCCCGCCGCCGCCGAGGGTTCCCTGTTTGTCATGAAGAGTTCGCTGGCGGACTACAGATCGTTCGTCGATGGCAGGTTCGGCGATTATGCCGAGCACATCTTTGCCGCATATCCTGCAGAGAGCGACGTCCAGGCGCTGACGGCGCATCAGAACCTGATGAGGGACCTCAACTTCGGGTGGCACATGTGGACCTGGGCCAGGCTGCAGTCTCAGTACG
>JAUIKX010000037.1 GCA_030430515.1 Gammaproteobacteria bacterium
CCACATACCACCCGGCAAACCGGAAAAGAGCTCGGTGATCAGCTCTTCGCCACCGAAGCCGCGGAACACCAGAGAAAACACCGATGCGCCGATGAGGATAAAAAACACCATAGCGGTGGTCTTCACCGTAGCTTGAGCGGTGTCACGCAGAACGGCGACGTTCATCTTGCCGTTGGCGAGTGCCAGCAGCAGCGCGCCGATGGCGCCGACGCCGGCCGCTTCGGTGGGCGTTGCCAGGCCCCCGAGAATGGAACCGAGTACAGCAACGATCAGCGCTATGGGTGCAAACAGCGTGCGCAGCAGGGTAGTAACCTGAACCTTCTCACCAGCCGTGCGGTGGGTGCCGCCAACCTTGTTCGGGTTGATGAAGGCGACACTCAGCAGGTAGCAGAGGTAGAGGCCCACGAGCAGCAGGCCGGGCACGATTGCGCCTGCAAACAGATCGCCGACGCTCACGGTTTTCGGGGCGAAGACGCCCTGGCTCAACTGTGCCTGTTGGTAAGCGTTGGAAAGCACGTCGCCCAGAAGCACCAGCGCGATGCTCGGCGGGATGATCTGCCCCAGCGTGCCGGTAGCGCTGATGGTGCCCGTGGCCAGCGCCGGGTCGTAGCGATCTTCGAGCATGCTGGGTAGCGACATCAGACCCATGGTGACGACGGTTGCACCGACGATACCGGTGCTGGCTGCCAGCAGCATACCGACGAGGATTACGGTCACGCCGAGCCCGCCCCTCACACCTCGGAGCAGAGCAGACATATTGGCGAGCAGTGCCCGAGCGATCTCCGTGCGCTCGAGCATGACGCCCATGAAGACGAAAAGCGGCACGGCGACCAGCGTCTGATTGCCGATGATGCCGAACAGTCGGCCGGGTATGAAGCCGAGGTCGCTGGCGTCGAATGTGCCAGTGAGTATGCCTCCGGCGGCGAAGAGCAGTGCGGTACCGGCAAGAGACAGCGCCACCGGGTAGCCGCTGAGCAGCACCAGGAATACGCTGGCAAACAGGAATAGGGGAATGAATTCGATCACTTGAGGATAGCCCGAACTGCGCGGGCGCATTCCGCTAAGCCCTGAAGAAACAGCAGCACGGCCATTGCCGGAATCAGTGTTTTCAATATGTAGATACCTGGAATTCCACCCACTTCGCCCGAGCCTTCGAGCACCCGCCAGGCGCGGGATACGTAGGGTAGGCTCGTGAAGAAAATCGTTGCCGCCACGGGCAGGAGAAAGATGACGTGTCCCGCGAGGTCTACCGTTGCTTTTCTTCGGGGCGACATGCGTGCGTACAGCAGATCTACGCGAACATGGGCCTCTTCTTTGAGGGCGTAGGGTATCGCCAGCATGAAGGCAAATCCGTGCAGATACATGACGCTTTCCTGAAGAAGGATCGTGCCCTGGTCGAAGGCGTAGCGCAGCACTACGACAACCACCGTTACGATCGCCATGAGCACCGTGAACCACGCCACGGTGCGGCCGAGCACATCGCAGATCTGATCGATGACCTTAAAAGGCAAGGCTGACCTCGAGCACTGAGCCCACAAAGAGGCTGAAACCCGCCCATATATTGTTGGTGAAGGCTGCGAAGCAGGCGTCGCGATCTCGGTTACGAATGAGATGGTGCTGATAAGCGAAGAGGACACCCATACCCAGAAGGCCGAGATAGTAGAACCAGCCGTGTTCGGCCTGAACACCGTAGAGAACGAGCACCACAAGCGCGATGATCTGCAGCACACCGACGATCAGGCGATCCGCTCGGCCGAAAAGTATGGCCGTGGATTTGATACCGACTTTCAGATCGTCTTCGCGATCTACCATGGCATAGAGCGTGTCGTAAGCAACGATCCAGAGAACGCTGGCCAGAAACAGGAGCCAGGCGTGGCTGGGCAATTCGTTCCGAACGGCGCTGAAGGCCATGACCATGCCGAAGGAAAATGCGGCACCCAGCACCACCTGCGGCAGATAGGTCAAACGTTTCATGAGCGGATAAGCCGCAGCGACAGCGAGAGCGCCGACGGCAAGCCACTGTGTGAGCGGGTTGAGATAGATCAGCAGAATGGCCGAGCAGAGCACCAGGCAGGCGAAGAGAACAAGCGCGTTTCTGCCGCTGAGCGTCCCGGTGGCCAGGGGTCTCTGATTGGTGCGCCGGACGTGCCCATCGAAGTCGCGGTCGAAGTAATCGTTAATCACGCAACCTGCGCTGCGCATAAGAAAGGTGCCCAGGGTGAAGATGATGATGAGGTCGACCCCGGGAAACCCCTCAGCGGCCAGAAACAGTGCTGCCAGCGTCGGCCAGAGCAGAAGAAGCGTACCTACCGGGCGGTCGAGCCGCATCAGGCGAAGATAGGCTTGCCAGTCGGTCGTAGCGGGTGCGGTATGCGCCAAGTTGCGGCTCCGGTCAGCGGGTTGCTCATTAAGGTCAAAGTGCCCTCGGGTTTCAAGCGGTAGCGCAGACCCCAAGTGGTTTGCTTTTTCCCGGGGGCGCCGTTAACGTAGCGCGCCTTACCAACCACCCACGGGAAGAAGAGTTTTTCCATGCGTAAGTGGCAATGCATCGTATGCGGCT
The DNA here is from genome assembly GCA_030430515.1 of Gammaproteobacteria bacterium. Lineage (GTDB taxonomy): Bacteria > Pseudomonadota > Gammaproteobacteria > Pseudomonadales > Azotimanducaceae > SYFY01. Next base: position 2,561 of record JAUIKX010000037.1, read on the forward strand.
GGATCTATGACGAGGCCGAAGGTTTCGAAGACGAAGGCATCGCGCCTGGTACCGCCTGGGAAGACGTTCCGGAAGACTTCGTCTGCCCGGAATGCGGTGTGGGGAAAGGCGACTTCGAGATGATCGAGATCGGCTGAACGTCCAAAGACCTGAACCAACCGTAGGAGGTCCATGAACCTCACGGTAAGAATACTGATCGGCATGATATCCGGCCTGGTGGTCGGTACCCTGCTGCATGTCGCCATGGATCCGGATTCCGGGATCTATCGGTTCCTCGTCGAAAACCTCTTTGATGCGGGTGGTGATCTCTTCATCCGCAGCCTCAAGGTCATGGTCGTGCCGCTGGTTCTCGTGTCGCTGGTCTGTGGTGCTGCGAGCCTCGGTGCTACAGGCCGTGTCGGCCCGCTCGGGCTGAAGACGATCGGCCTGTATCTTGCGACCACAGCCATCGCTGTCTCTCTTGCCATCACCATCGCGCTGATCGTCAGCCCCGGCGAGGGGGCCGGAGCACCGGTAGACGTGGTATTCGAGGCAAAGGAGCCTCCCAGCATCAAAGACACCCTGGTCAACATCTTCCCCACCAACCCGGTGGAGGCTATGGCCGAAGGCAAGATGCTGCAGATCATTGTCTTTGCCCTTCTTCTGGGGGTCGCCATCAGTCGTGCGGGCGAGAGCGGCGAACGCATCCGCTCTGCCTTCGAGTCGATCAATGATGTGCTCATGGCCCTCATCCGCATGCTCATTCAGCTTGCGCCTTACGGTGTCTTTTTTCTCATGGCGAAGTTGTTCGCCACCGTCGGCTTCGAAGAGATCGGTAAGCTCCTGGCTTACTTTCTCACCGTTGCGGGCACCCTCGTGGTGCACCTTGGGGTGACCTACACCCTGCTCCTGGTGCTCGTTGCTCGTATCAATCCGCTGACCTACTTCAAGAAAATGCGCGAGCCCATGCTCGTGGCCTTTTCTACGGCGTCCAGTGGTGCCACCCTGCCGGTGACCCTGCGTACGGTCGAGCGTCGGGTTGGTGTGAAGAATGACGTGGCCTCTTTCGTGGTGCCTCTCGGCGCCACCATCAACATGGATGGAACGGCGATCATGCAGGGCGTGGCAACCGTCTTCATTGCTCAGTTCTATGGCGTTGACCTCGACGCATCTCAGTATCTGATGGTGGTTGTTACTGCGACCCTGGCTTCAATCGGCACTGCTGCCGTGCCCGGGGTGGGCCTCGTCATGCTCACCATGGTGCTCGGTCAGGTGGGGCTGCCGGTGGAAGGGATCGGGCTCATCATCGGCGTCGATCGTCTGCTGGACATGATGCGTACAGCTGTCAACGTGACGGGCGACGGAACCGTAGCCACCGTAATCGCCCGCAGCGAAGGCCAGTTCGATGAAGCTGTCTTTGCCGACCCCGAGGCGGGAAGAGTCGTCGACTGATCAGGCTACGGCGCGTGCAAACGCTTCGAGATCCGTCTGAGAGGTTTCCAGCAGGTCGGCGACCTCGTATAGGTCGGGCCTCTGCAGCCCCAGCACTTCCAGATTGTGCTCTTCAATGAACGTCGGGGACCCAACGAGGGTCTCCTTCAGCATCTGGTTGGCCAGCTGCAACAGATTTACCCACGTGGCGTGAGCGCCGGAATAGTCCGGTGTGTTCTGATGGCGTATCGCCGAAATGATCTCTCCGGGCAGCCCCCACTGTTCGAAAAGCGTCGCGCAGATTTCTTCGCGAGCGATTTTCAGCACGTGTTCGTCCAGCACGTTGGTGGGAAGGTGCGGATTGGCTTCCTGCAGCTGGCAGATTGAACGGTATTGCGGTGGAAACACGTGGCCGAGTACCAGCGTTCCGAAGTTGGACAGCAGTCCTGTCAGGTAGCAGCTGCCGGGAGCTGGACTGTCGTTGCCCTGCATCTTGCGACCGATAGCCTCGGTCGCTGCGGCGGTAAACACTGATTGCGTCCACACGGGTGGTGCGCCGTTCACGTGGCTGTCGGGCATGCGGAGCGTTCCGGAAAGCACGAGGCCCAGCGCCAGGTTCATCACCAGGTCGAAACCCAGTATGCGCATGATTGCGTCGTCCAGCGAGCGCGCGGGCGGATCGGCTGCATAGAAAGCCGAATTGGCCCAGCTCATGATCTTTGCCGCGATTGAAGGGTCAGTTTCGACGATCGACACGAGCTCCGAAAGGTCGAAGTTGGGATTCGACTGCAGCGCGACGATGCGGCGCGCGGCTTCAGGCAGCGGCGGTATATCGAGGGTCTCATCCAGTCGCTGCTGTATGCGCAGATCGGTGAAATCCGAAACGGCCTGGTTGATTCGCAGGCGAGGTGGCCGACGGTCTTGAGACCCGACCAGCGGCACACAGGAATTGCTGACATTGCCGCCCGCAAGGTCCTTGAGTGCATAGTCGACCAGGGCTTCGCCGTTCCAAACCTGCACGGTCTGCTGTCCGAGGAGGCACTGGTCGATGAAAATCAACTCGGGTTGGGTGGCTTCCTGTATCGCTACGCCATGGCGGTGAGCTGCCGGAATCGGTCGGTAGTTCGTGCCCTCGGTGGCGTTGAAGGAGCAGACGTCGAAAATGGCATCGCGGGGCTGGACGAACCAGCATGAAGCTTCGCTGTCACGCGCAGCGAGTTCGGTAATCCGCGCAACGATCGGACCTTTGGTCATGAGTCTTGTGCCTTTGAGGTGCATCTGACCCAAGTATAGGAAGGGCTGCCGATGCTGCTTGTGAGACGGTTCCGGTTACCGGCACCGCTTCCGGAGCCGATTACCGCGACCAGCTACACGGCGAGCGTTTCGCTGGTTCCCGGCGTCCAGGCGCGTAGCAGGGCGGCGACCTTTGCCGGGTCGTTGTCCATCAGGTCGTTGCCGCGCTCGACTGCTTTCGGTACCAGCGCCTGATGAACGGCCAGGTCGGCGACCCGGAAGTCCTGATCGCCCGTCTGGCGAGCGCCGAGGATCTCTCCGGGACCGCGAAGCTTGAGATCCTGTTCGGCGATGAAGAAGCCGTCGGTGCTGTCGCGCATGACCTTCAGGCGTGCTTTGCCGTTGCTGCTGAGCTTGCCGCCGTGCAGCAATACGCAGTGGCTGTCGGCGCTGCCTCTGCCGACCCGGCCGCGGAGCTGGTGCAGTTGTGCCAAACCCAGGCGCTCAGGGTTTTCGATGATCATGGCGGTAGCGTTGGGCACGTCCACACCCACCTCGATGACGGTTGTGGATACCAGCACGTCAAGATCATGACGCTTGAACGCCGCCATGGTGTCGGCTTTTTCTGAGGTGCTCATGCGGCCGTGCAGAAGGCCCACCCGGGCGGGTTTCAGGCACATCGAGAGCTCCTCGAAAACCTCGGTTGCGCTGGCGGCATCGATATCATCCGACGGTTCGATCAACGTGCACACCCAGTAGGCTTGTTCGCTGGTAGCCAGCAGATGCGACAGCCACTCCAACAACTGCGGCCGTTGGGAGGGTGCCATTACCCGTGTGTCGATGGGCTTGCGTCCTTTCGGCAGCTCATCGATCACAGAGAGGTCCATATCGGCGTACAGCGCCATGGTCAGGGTTCTGGGTATCGGAGTTGCGGTCATGATGAGCTGATGGGGCTCGAACCCTTTGCCGCGCAGGGCCATGCGCTGATAAACGCCGAAGCGGTGCTGCTCGTCGATCACTGCAAGCGCCAGGTCGTTGAACGCGACCTTGTCCTGGAAGAGTGCGTGGGTGCCGATGGCGACCAGTGCTGAGCCCGACTCGATTTGCGCCAGGCGATCTCGACGGTCCGCCGCAGAAAGGCCGCCGGTGAGGAGGACCGTTTGTATGCCCAGCGGGCTGAGCCAGTTGGAAAAATTCACGTAGTGCTGCTCAGCGAGAATTTCTGTCGGTGCCATGATCGCGGTCTGCCGCTTGTGCTCGGCGGCGCGTATGGCAGCGAAAGCGGCGACCACCGTCTTGCCCGAACCGACATCGCCCTGGACCAGCCGCAGCATGGGTACATTTTTTTCCAGGTCGGTGAGCACCTCTGTAACAACACGCTTCTGCGCACCTGTCAGCTGAAAGCCAAGATTCTTGAGCAGCTCGCGGCCCAGCTGCGGGCCTCTGGGCAGAGGCCGTGCCGCGTGGGTCAGCCGCTCCCGCGCGCGGTGCTTCATGACCAGGTAGTATGCGGTCAGTTCGTCGAGCGCCACTACTTCCCGTGCCCGGTCGATCTCTTCCGGCTTTGTGTGCGGTGGTGGCCGATGCAGAAAGATCAGGTCTGCATAGGACTCGGGCCAATCGTGTTGGCAAACCTGTTTCAGAAGGCGCCGCCACTGCTTCTGCCCGAGGCCCTTCGTGGTGGGGTACACAGGCGTCAGCTCGCCTTCCTCTTCTTCGGGTACGGTGTCGAACAGCTGGTACTCGGGGTGTGCCACTTCAATGCGGCTGCCTGTAAACCGCCCTTCGCCGTAACCCCGCAGAATACGACCCTCGCGAAATGCCATCTTCTGGCGGTTGCTGAAATGGAAGAAGCGCAGGGTCAGGAAGCCGGTCTCGTCTTCCAGGGTAACCACCAGGCTGCGACGCCTGCCGAAGGCGATGGAAGCCTCGACTACACGCCCCATGAACAGGCAGGGCTCTCCCGGTTGCACGCTTCCCAACGGTCGGATCTGTGTTCGATCTTCGTAGCGCAATGGCAGGTGCAGCAGCAGGTCTTCGAGGTTGTGAATGTCGAGCTTCTGCAGCAGCGCCTGAATGGAAGGGCCAACGCCTTTGAGGGTCTCTACCCCGAGCTTTGCGGGGCTTACGGGGGTCAACCGCGCACCAGAACGGCGTCGGCCTCCACGTCCACGCCTTTAGGAAGCGCTGCTACCTGCACGGCTGCCCGGGCCGGGTAGGGTTCTTCGAAGTGTCGGGCCATGACCTCATTGACGGTGGCGAACTCGGCGAGGTCTGTCAGGAATATGGTGACTTTCACGGCATCGTTCAGGGTCATGTCAGCCGCTTCGGCGATTGCCGCCAGGTTCTGAAAAACCTGAGCGGCTCTGGCCGCGAAATCCCCCTGCACCACCTCGCCGGTGGCCGGGTCCAGCGGTATCTGACCGGAGATATAGAGCGTATCTCCGGTGAGCACTGCCTGGTTGTAGGTGCCGATCGCACCCGGGGCGCGGTCTGTTGAAATGATTCTTTTCGACATCAGGAACTCGTTCGGGTGATGGAAATGGTGGCGCCGATGGCTCGAACCCGCCGCATGACCCGGGCCAGATGCGTCCGGTCGCGAACACCGATGAGCACTACGACGCTGGCTACTTCGGCACTTCGCTCCTCGACGATGATGTTTTCGATATTGGCGTCGGCATCGGTAAGCGTCGACGCGAGCTCGGCGACGATACCTTTTCGGCGCTTGAGGTCGATACGCAGCGAGGTGAAAAACTCGGCCTGTGTCGTCGAGGACCACCGAGCAGGAATGATCTCGCTCGGTCGTCGCCGGCGGATCTCCGTCATGTTTGAACAGGTTTCGATGTGCACGACGAAACCACGTCCCGGCGTCATGTGGCCAACGATCGCATCCCCGGGAACCGGGCCGCAGCAGCGCGCGTACTTGACGACCAGACCTTCTCCGCCGTGCAGATGAACGGGACCATCGTGTTCGACAGAAACGGCTTCATAGTTGGGGTCGTCCGCCGACAGCAGCCTCTGCGCGACCATATAGGCCATCTGGTCACCGCGACCGATGGCTGCGAGCAGCTCGTTGAGTTTGCGTACGCCGAACTCTTTGAATACTTTTCGCAGGCGCCGGAAGTCGAGGTCGTTGATGCTCTTGTTGGAGCTGGCGAGCGATCGATTGAGCAACGTACCGCCGAGGCTGACCGCTTCCGATTCCTGCTGCGATTTCAGAGCGTGACGAATGCCCGAGCGGGCTTTGCCGGTTACCACGAACGTCAGCCAGTCGGCGTTCGGCTTGGCACCCGGTGAAGTCATGATCTCGACGTACTGACCGCTCATCAGCTGAGTGGATAAGGGTGCGGGCCGCCCATCGACCTTCGCGCCGACGCATCGGTTGCCGACACCGGTATGCACGGAGTACGCAAAGTCCACTGGGCATGCGCCTCGCGGCAGCTCCATGATGTCGCCGCTGGGTGTAAACACGTAGACCTCGTCCGGGAAGAGATCGATCTTCAGGCTTTCGATGAATTCCAGCGGGTTGCCGGCGCGCTGCTGCAGTTCGAGCAGGTCGCGCACCCATTCGCGGGCGCGACGCTGGCTGGTGTCGAAATCCTGTTCCTGCGAAGACTTGTAGAGCCAGTGCCCGGCAATGCCGTTCTGTGCCACGGCATCCATGTGCTTGGTGCGGATCTGCACCTCAATGGGCACGCCGTGCATGCTGAACATCGTCGTATGCAGCGACTGGTAGCCGTTGGCTTTGGGAATGGCGATGTAGTCTTTGAAGCGCCCGGCCATGGGCTTGTACAGGTTGTGCACGACGCCCAACGCTCGATAGCACTCGTCGGCCTGAGAAACCACAACGCGGAAGCCGAAAACGTCCATGATGTCTTCGAACGACTTGTGCTGTGCCTTCATCTTTCGATAGATCGAGTACTCGTGCTTCTCTCTGGCGATGACCGTGGCACTGATACCCTCCTGCATCAGCGAGCGGGAGATAGACCGCCTGACCTCGTCCATCAGCTCCTTGCGGTTGCCTTTCGTTGCCTTGATCGCTCGGCCAATCCGATCGGCCCGTAACGGATAGAGCGCCTGAAAACCGAGCTCTTCGAGCTCCACCTTCATGTGGTTGATACCCAGGCGGTTGGCGATGGGCGCGTAGAAGTCGAGGGTTTCGCGGGCGATGCGCTTGCGTTGCTCGCGGCTCATGACGCCGATGGTGCGCATGTTGTGAAGGCGGTCGGCCATTTTCACCATGATCACGCGAATGTCCCGCGCCATGGCCAGCGCCATTTTCTGGAAGTTCTCGGCCTGTGCCTCGGCGCGTGTTTTGAAGATCTTCGACAGCTTTGAAACCCCATCGACAATCTCAGCCACGTCCTCGCCAAACATTTCCCCCAGGGATTTCTTGCCGACGTCGGTATCTTCGATGACGTCATGCAGAATGGCGGCCATCAGCGACTGATGATCCATGCGCATGCTGGCGAGAATCTGTGCGACTGCGAGGGGGTGGGTGATATAGGGATGGCCGGTACGCCGGTACTGCCCTTTATGTGCTTTTTTCGCGTATTTGAACGCTCGCTCTACCTCGTTGATCTGCGCCTCATCGAGGTAGGTTTTGAGATGGTCGGCCTTCAGTTGGGCGAATGAAGTAGGTGCAGCAACTTTGTCTTTCCGGGCACGGCTCGCCAGCTGTGCAACGAAGAATGAATCGCCAACCTGCTTGCGTGCGGAACCCGAGCGCTTTTTGCGGGCGCTCTTGTTTTCTTTGCTGGTGGGTTTGTCTGCGGGTTTTGTGCGCGTCGGGTCAGACGTCGCTGGCTTCGTCATCACGTGAACCGAACGACACTTCGAGTTCCTCATCGTCGGGGGTGAAATCCAGCTCGTCAAGCTTTTCGTGAGAGATCAGGCCTTCGGCGATTTCCCTGAGCGCGATGACGGTTGCCTTGTCGTTCTCTTCGGCAACGAGGGGATCGGCGCCAAAGGCGCCGCCCAGCATGCGAGCACGGCGCGTGGCCAGCATGACCAGCTCAAAGCGGTTGTCTACGTGGTCCAGGCAATCTTCTACGGTAACTCGAGCCATGTGGGCATCTGTCAGTTCAAGGGGGCGGCGATTCTAACCGCAGGTCTGCCGGCTGTCCAGAAGGTCATCCAGAAGCCCGGCGAGCTCAAACTGCTGTCTTGTGCGGTGCAGCATTCCTGCTCTGACGATGCTCACCAGATCGGCGACCGCATCCTCGAAAACGTCGTTGACCACGAGATAGTCGAACTCGCTGCAGTGGGACATTTCTTCGACGGCCTGGGACAGACGCTTGCGTATGACATCGGGGGCGTCCTGGCCTCGGCCTGTCAGGCGGCGCTCCAACTCGGCGCGGCTAGGCGGCAGTATGAATATGCCGATGGCTTCGGGCAGCAGCTTGCGCACCTGGGCGGCTCCCTGCCAGTCGATCTCCAGAATCAGATCGCAGCCTTCTGACAGTGTTTCCTGCACGGTTTGCAGCGCCGTTCCGTAGTAGTTGTCGAACACCCTGGCATGCTCGAGAAAGGCCTCGTCGGCGATCATCTTTTCAAAGGTATCGACGTCGACGAAGTGGTAGTTGACGCCGTCGGTTTCCTTGCTGCGCCTCGGCCGCGTTGTGTGTGACACGCATACGCTGAGATTGGGCATCCGCTGGATCAGCTCTGCAACCAGAGAGGTCTTCCCGGCTCCGGATGGTGCGGAGACCACGAAGAGCTGGCCACGCGGTCTGTCTTCCGTATAACCGCTCATTCTACGTTCTGCACCTGCTCACGAATCTGCTCGATGATCACTTTCAGGTCCACCGATCGCTGAGAGGTCTCCGCCTGAACTGACTTTGCGCCCAGGGTGTTGGCCTCCCGGTTCAGCTCCTGGGTGAGAAAATCCAACCTGCGACCATGGGGACCGGCACCTTTCATCGCCGCACGGGCTTCGCCGACATGAATGGCCAGGCGGTCAAGCTCTTCCGCCACATCCGCCTTCTGAGCGAGCAGGGCGACCTCTGCTTCCAGCCGTCCCGCTTCTACGCTTGCGCCGAGCTCCTCAATGCGCCCCTTCAGCCTTCTGTGCAGGTTCCTGGTGATGTCGCCGGCAACCTGTCGTACCTGATCGACCTGCCCTTCAATGGCGTCCAACCGGTCGTTCAGCACCTCAGCAAGAGCCATTCCCTCTCGCCGCCGGTGGGCCATCAGCTCTTCGAGCGCCTGATCGAACAGCTCGGCAGCGGTGCTCAGCAGCGCTTCGTCCGCTTCACCCTGGTCCCGCAGCACGCCCGGCCACTTCATGAGCTCCAGCGCGTTGACGCTGCCGATGTCCGGCGCGTCCCGGCGTACCTGCTCGAGTGTCGCGAGCAGTTGCTGAAGCAGCGCACGATCCACTTCGAACGCGCCCGAGGAGGCCTGCTTGTCGAATCGCAGCGTTGCGTCGATCTTGCCGCGCTTCAGGTGTTTACGCGTGACGTCCCGCAGGCGTGGCTCCAGCACCCGGAATAGATCCGGCAGCCGGAACTGGGTCTCCAGGTATCGGTGGTTGACGGAGCGCAGTTCCCACGTGAGGTGGTAGCGTTCATGTGCGCCCTGGCTACGGGCGAAGGCGGTCATACTGTGGATCATTGGCAGATTCTAACGGCGGCGAGCGCGACCAGGTAGGGTCGTTATAATGCCCGGCTGAAAAATTAGGAACTTAAAATGAACTCTCAAGCAACACGCCCGAGCGGTCGTATCCCAGGCCAACCCCGTGAAGTCACCTTGACACGTGGTTTCACCAAGCACGCAGCGGGGTCGGTGCTCGTCGCGTTCGGTGATACCAAAGTGCTGTGCACTGCCTGTATCGAAGAGAGCATACCGCGGTGGCTGCGAGGCTCCGGTCAGGGCTGGGTCACTGCCGAGTACGGAATGCTCCCGGGCGCGACGCACACCCGGGGAGACAGGGAAGCGGCTCGAGGTAAGCAGAGCGGCCGTACCCTCGAAATTCAGCGGTTGATCGGCCGCAGTCTGCGTGCTGCGGTAGACCTCAGCGCTATGGGCGAGCGCACCATTCGGGTTGATTGCGACGTTCTCCAGGCGGATGGCGGTACGCGAACTGCGTCGATCACCGGTGGCGCGGTCGCGCTGTACGACGCATTGGCGAGCCTTGGTCTTCAGGCCGCGTTCAGCGAATTTGTGGCATCAATGTCGGTAGGCGTCTGGCGCGGCACGGCGGTGCTCGACCTGGACTATGCGGAGGACAGTACAGCGGAAACAGATATGAACGTGGTGATGCTTGAATCCGGGGGCTACGTGGAAGTGCAGGGCACCGGCGAGTCGAGCACTTTCTCCCAGTCGGAGCTCGAGCAGATGTTGAGGCTCGCCCGCGACGGCATCAGTGAACTCTTTCGTCAGCAGCGTCTGGCGGTAGGGCTGCCGTCATGAATGAGTTCCAGCGCGAATTCGTTCAGCTGATGGTGCAGGAGAACGTGCTGCAGTTCGGTGACTTCACGTTGAAGTCCGGCCGTCAGAGCCCCTACTTTTTCAATCTCGGCAATATTGCCGGTGGCGCTGCATTTCGTGAGTTGGGCCGGGCGTACGCTCAGACGATCGAACAGAAGGCACCTGAATTCGACATGCTGTTCGGCCCTGCCTACAAAGGTATACCCATCGCCACCGCCACGGCTGTGGCGATGAAGCGGGACGTGCCCGTAGCGTTCAACCGCAAAGAAGCTAAAGACCACGGCGAGGGTGGTGTGTTCATCGGTGCGCCGGTCAAAGGCCGCGTGCTGATCGTGGACGATGTGCTCACTGCTGGAACTGCAGTGCTCGAGGCGAAGCAGATGATCGAAGCGGTGGGTGCTGAAGTGGCGGGTGTGGTCATTGCGCTCGACCGCATGGAGCGTCTGGAAGGCTCCGACCTTTCAGCGGTTCAACGCCTGCACGATGAGTACGGTGTCACAGTCTTGAGCATTGTTGGCCTCGATGATGTGATTGAGTTTCTTGACTCAGCAGGCGGTGCTTCTGATGATCAGGGCGCTATTGTCAGAGCGATCAAAACTTACCGACAGCGCTACTGCGTGGTCTGAAATCATGATGAACCGTTTACTCAAAATGTTGATTCTGCTGGCTGTATTTGCAGCAGCTGCGGCGCAGGCTGCGGGGTACCTGTACAGGTATACGAACTCCCAGGGTAAAACGGAGATCGCCTCTGCGGTGCCGAATGATCGGGCGCGCTTCGGCTACGATGTGCTCGATCACAGCGGCCGCGTGGTACGCCGTGTGGATGCGGAGCTGTCAGGCGAGGCGCTCGAGCGAAAGAAGATCAAAGAAGCGAGGCAGGCGGAGTGTCTCGAAGCGTATCGGCGGGTTTCTGCACTCTACCAGTACGAAACTGAAATCGACCACGCAAAGGGAAAGGCTCTGGATGCGCTGTCCATGGCCATCGAGAACGACCAGGCCAACCTGGCCCACGCGCGCAACCAGCACGAACAGCTGCTGGAGCAGGCCGCTCGCATGGAGCGATCCGGTAAGGCGCTTTCAGAGATTGTCGTTCAGAACATCGACCGCGCGGCAGGTCAGGTTCGCACCCTGACGGAGAGCATCCGCCAGCGTCAGGGGGAGCGGACGGAGATCGAACGCCGGTTCGAGCAGGAGCGGGAGACGTTCCGTGGTAGCGGTGACTGCCACTTCGGCACCGAGACTGCCGCCAACGGTTAGCGTGGCGGTGTGAAAATGCCCGCGGCAAGTGCTTGCCATTGCGCAGGCCAGTCTGCCGTCGGCATCACTTTGAATTCGCTTCTCGCAAACTGGTTGATGCGCCCTTCTGCGGCGGCCAGCATGAGGTTGGCCGCGACCCCTGCTGGAATCGGCGGCAGGGTAATCTGAGCGTTCTGCTGATCCCTGACAGCCTGCCTCAGATGGGTTTCGACGCGGTCCATGACCTGCCGCATCCGGCTGCGGAGCTTTTCTGATTCTCCCTGCAGGGCATCGCCCACGAACAACCTGGCGAAGCCGGGATTGTGTTCGGCAAAGGAAAGCAGCAGCCAGAGAATGGCTTTGCATTGCTCCACCGGTGGTGGTGGGCTTTCGCCTTTCTGAATTCGGTTGATACGGCTGAACAGACTCTCTTCGACAAACTCGATGAGCGCCTCGATCATCTTGGCTTTGCTGGGAAAATGCCTGTAAAGGGCCGCTTCCGAAACGCCTACGTGAGCGGCGAGCTTCGCGGTGGTGATGCGCGAGCCGGGTTGGGTTTCCAGCATGAATGCGAACGCTTCGAGGATCTGCTGCTTGCGGTTGGATCTTGGTGCCATCAGCTGATCTTCGTGCCGACACCGGTATCGGTGAATATCTCGAGCAGCAGTGAGTGGGGTACGGTGCCATCGATGATCTGCACGCTGCCAACACCCCCGCTGAGCGCCTGAAGCGCGCACTCGATCTTGGGTAGCATGCCGCTTGAAATGGTGCCGTCGTCGATGAGAGCCTCCACCTCGGCACGGCTCAACTCCTCGATGGTCTCCCCTTTTGCGTCAAGCACGCCCGGTGTGTTTGTCATGAGCACCAGCTTCTCGGCGTCCAGGTATTCAGCGACCTTACCGGCGACGGTGTCTGCATTGATGTTGTAGGACTCGCCATGCGGACCTGCCCCTATCGGCGCGATGACCGGGATGAAGCCGGCTGCAGTCAGCTTCGTGACGACATCGGTCTGCACACTGACAATTTCGCCAACGTGACCGATGTCGATGATCTCGGGCGCTTCGAGATCTCCGCCGCTCTGTTCCACGGTAAGCTGACGGGCCTGAATGAGACCGCCATCCTTGCCGGTGATGCCCACGGCTTTGCCGCCATGGGTGTTGAGCAGACTGACGATCTCCTGGTTGACGAGGCCTCCGAGAACCATCTGCACCACATCCATGGTTTCCGAGTCCGTTACCCGCAAACCGTTGACGAATCTCGATTCGATGTTCAGCCGTTCCAGCAGTTCGCCGATCTGCGGGCCACCCCCGTGCACCACGATCGGGTTGAGCCCTACCAGCTTGAGCAGCACGACGTCCTGTGCAAAGCGCTCTTTGAGCGCCTCCTCCACCATGGCGTTGCCACCGTACTTCACGACGACGGTAGAGCCGTGAAAACGGCGGATGTAAGGCAACGCCTCGTTCAGAACGCGGGTGGTCGTGGCCGCTTGTACAGGATCGAATGTCATTTAGGGTAACTTCAGGTCTGGGTCGATTTTAGCGAGTTGCTCGGCGAATACCGTGCGTATGCGGTCGAGCGCCGATTGCCCATCTGCCTCGAATCGCAGGGTAAGCACTGGGCTCGTGTTAGATGCGCGCACCAGGCCCCAGCCGTCGGCATAGTCTACGCGCAGGCCATCTACCGGGCGGCGGCACCCGGTGCGGGATTGTTCATCCTCGCCTTCGCCGAACGAGCCTTCGGTGGAGAAGGTCCCGGCCCGAACGGGTTTACGGCCGAAGAACTACGCGACACGCTGGCCACCTTGTGGTCGGTCGATGAGGTTCGC
>JAUIKX010000038.1 GCA_030430515.1 Gammaproteobacteria bacterium
GACGCCAGCCGGGATCGAAAAACTGCTCGATCACCACCTCGGGCTCTCTGAGGACAATCCGGCCATCGACGATCTCAGCCGCATCGGCTCGATAGGAAATCCGATGGTTTTCCGGCAGCTCGCCAGACTCGAGGTAACGATCAAGCGCAATCTGATCAAAATCCTGGCGGGAGCGAGCATGTACGAGCTTTTCCTCAGGTTTTTCTGCCTGGTGGTGGGCTACGGCATCACCGATGTAACCCTGCGCGCCGTAATAGTCCTGCTTCAAGTAGTGATAGCCGGCCAGCGACATGACCGCAATGATGGGAAACAAGCTCGCCAACGTAACAATGCCAAAGCCGCCGTTCCCCCCACTATCGCTGCTCACCACCCGACAGACGCCAATACCAAGCGCGAGCACCAACGGCACTGTAACCGGACCGGTGGTGACCGCACCGCAATCCCACGCCAGACCGAGCACAGCTTCGAGCTCCGGCACGCCCTGAAACCCGATCGACAGCAGCAGCAGCGAGGTCGTGACGGAAATCGCCAGCCACTTCAGCGGCCAGGCAAAGAAAAAACGAAGCACCCCGCAAAGCACGGCGAGCCCAACGCCAACGCCCACACATGCCACCAACTGCCCTGAAAAATCGTTCAGCAGGCTGAAAAGAAGGGGCGCATCCTGCGGGGCCACGCCACGGCCAGCAGCCTTCAGAACCGCGATGGCCGGCTCAGCAAACGTTGCGCCGAGACCAAGCAGAAATGCAAAAATCAGAATGACGAACATGGCGCTGCGGGCCGGCAGCACCGAGCCAATCGCCTCACCCAGGGGCATCAGACCCAGGCGCAGACCCTCCATGAAGAACATGAGGCCGCTGATGACGACGAACATACCGGCGCCAATCATGCCGGCATAGACAATAGGCAATCCCAGCACCAGAACCTGAAACAGCGCCAGATACGCGACGATGAACCAGACCCCTTTGAGCTGCTCGAGGAAATTGCGGCGCACGTATGGCGCCAGAATCCGAAGTGTGTCCCGCAATCCGATCCTGTAGCGGGACTGGCCGCGCATGGTTCCCTCTCAACGCAACGTGCTGAAAGCTATATCGGCGGACTGCGTTCGAACTTGAGCCAGATACATCGACCCAACCCTGAGATCAGCTTTTCGAACTGATAAGCTGCAGGAGAAAAATCGGTGGCACCGTGCGCGGCTATCCGTACAATGCGCGCCCTTTCACCGACCGACCGCGGACAGAAAACCGCCTGAGGAGATCCACGTGCTGGTACTGGGCTGGCGGGAGTGGGTCGCGCTACCAGAACTGGGTATCGATCGCATCAAAGCGAAAATAGACACCGGCGCGCGAACCTCTGCTCTCCATACTTTCGAAATAACAGAGCTGGACGGCGGTACCCGGGCACGCTTCTACGTGCATCCCAACCAGCAGGACACCGAAACAGTGATTTCCTGTGAAGCCGACATCGTCGACCGAAGAATCGTGAGAGACAGCGGCGGCCACGAAGAGGAGAGGCTCGTCATCCGCTCCCCTCTGGTACTTGGCGGAATGACCGTCGATGCAGAGATCACACTCACTGCCCGCGACAACATGGGTTTCCGCATGCTCGTTGGTCGCACAGCGATCGCCGGCCACTGCGTTGTGGACCCCCAACGCTCCTATTGCCTGGAGGAATCATGAACATCGCCATACTTTCACGCAGCCAGAAAATCTACTCTACCCGCCGCCTGATGGAGGCCGCGGAACAGCGGGGACACAGTGTACAGGTGCTCGATCATCTGCACTGTTTCATGGACATCACTTCGGACAACCCGAGCATTCACTATCGGGACGAGGAGTATGTGCGCAACGACATCGACGCAGTGATTCCCCGCATCGGCGCATCGGTCACCTACTACGGCACCGCAGTCGTGCGTCAGTTTGAGATGATGGGCTCCTACTGCGTCAACGAGTCGGTGGCGATCACCCGCTCGCGGGACAAACTACGCTCGCTGCAGCTACTCTCCCGCAAAGGCATCGGCATACCGCATACGAGCTTCGCGCACTCCCCCGATGACATCAAAGGCCTGATCCGCGAAGTGGGTGGCACGCCGCTGGTGATCAAGCTGCTGGAAGGCACCCAGGGAATCGGCGTAGTGCTCGCAGAGACCCGCAAGGCAGCCGAGAGCGTCATCCAGGCGTTCATGGGTATGTCGGCAAACATTCTGGTGCAGGAGTACATCGCTGAGGCCGGCGGCGCCGACATCCGCGCATTCGTCGTTGGAGACCGGGTGATCGCCGCCATGCGGCGTCAGGCGCCGGAAGGCGAATTCCGCTCCAACCTGCATCGCGGCGGCACCGCCGAAGTGGTGCGGTTGACCCCGCAGGAGCGTCAGACCGCGATCACCGCCGCCAAAGCCATGGGGCTGAACGTGTGCGGTGTCGACATGCTGCGATCCGACCGCGGGCCGCTCATCATGGAAGTGAATTCATCACCGGGTTTGCGCGGCATCGAAGCCACCACCGGCAAAGATGTCGCCGGCCTGATCATTCAGTTCATCGAGAAGAACGCCAAGCAGGACAAAACCCGAACGCGGGGTAGAGGCTGACGAGTACGGTCTTCAGCCCAGCTCCTGATCCTGCACCGACTCCACCTCATAGAGGGGATCATTCTCCAGGTCGACGCCGTAGCTGACGAGGTCGTCTTCTACGGCGGTCACCTCACCGAAACGGGCGATATGGATGAGCGCCTCGCCTTCGTTGACCAGGGGTAGATTGTTGACGCAGATGACGATGCCCTCCGCAGGTGAAAGAAGTCGCTCCTCCACGTCACCCAGCGGCGACGCAACGACACCGAGCACGTCACCCTTGGCAACGCGCGCACCGAGATCGACGAACGCTCGAAACATACCGTCAGTGCCAGCACGCAGCCAACGGGTGCTCGACGCCACATAGGGCTCCCATCGCGATGCCCTGGAACGGCGCGGTGGCAGCATTTCGAGCCCCCGCATGACAGAAACGCAACCGCGCACACCGGTGACCACGCACTTCTCATCCAGCCGCAGCGCCTCTCCTGCTTCGTAAGTGATGACCGGTATTCCTTCGGCCTGGGCTTCCGCCCTCAACGTCGACTCGATGAGCCCCGCATTGATGATCACCGGAATGGAAAAGGCGTGCGCCATCCGGCTGGTCTCTTCGTTGTCGAGCGCGGCGCGAATCTGCGGCAAGTTGTAACGATGCACAGCACCGGTGTGCAGATCGATGATGTGGGTACACCGCTTGACGATCTCCTCGAAAAACAGGTGCGCAACCCGAGCACCCAGCGAGCCTTCTTCGCGGCCGGGAAAGCAGCGGTTCAGATCGCGGCGATCCGGCAGGTAGCGGGAACGGTGCACGAAACCAAAGAGGTTAACGATCGGCACCATAATCAGCGTGCCGCGCAATCGCCGCAGCAACGACAACCCTTTGAGACGGCGGATGATCTCCACACCGTTGAGCTCATCACCGTGGATAGCGGCGCAGATCAGCAGCGTCGGGCCCGGGCGACGACCGTTCGCGACGATTACCGTCAGATCCATGGGTGTGTGCGTGTAGAGCTTCGCCGCAGGCAGATTGATCTCCTGCATCTGGCCCGGCTGCACAGTGTGCCCGGCAAGCGTGAACGCTTCGTTACGTGTCTGAGTCATTTCCCAACTGAATCTACCGTGATGCCGCGAGGAGTAAAGCATTAGTTGCCGCTCAGTTGCTCGGCTATGATTCCCAGATCAGATACCAGACCCATTCAATATGGACCTTGCAGAACTGATCGGCCGGCTGCAGACACCGGTCATCCACTACGGCGAAGCCTTCATCACGCTCGGCCAGATAATTGCAGTGCCTCTGGTCCTGCTGATCGGCTGGGGGCTTGCGAAGCTGATCGTTCGCATCACGGTTCGCCGGCTAGAAGCCGGCGGCAGCAGCGCCGACGTCGTGCACCTGGCCAGGCGGGTCGTCTACATACTGGCGTTGACCCTGCTGGTTTTCACCGTACTGGACCTGCTCAACCTGCCGCTCACAGCCTTTGCATTCGTTTCCGGCGCCGTCGCCATCGGTGTGGGTTTCGGTGCGCAGAACATCATCAACAACTTCATCAGCGGCTGGATCCTCATGTGGGAGCGCCCCATCCGGATCGGCGATTTTCTCGAGATCGGTACGGACCGGGGAACGGTAGAGTCGATCAATACCCGCTCCACGCGCATCCGCCGGGTGGATGGCGTGCACATGCTCATCCCCAACAGCGCACTGCTTGAGAACACCGTCGTCAACTGGACGCTGGTAGATCGCCTGGCCCGCTGCCAGGTCAGAGTGGGCGTTGCGTACGGGTCACCGGTAAAGCAGGTCGCCGAGCTCTTCATGCAGGCCGTGGTGGACCAGCCGGAAGTGTTGAGCGATCCGAAGCCAACCGTCATATTCGAAGACTTCGGCGACAACGCGCTCATCTTCGATGCCTTTTTCTGGGTAAACGCGACGGTCGAGCGTGACCTGCGGGTGATCCGCTCGAACACCCGCTTCCGGCTGGAAGAACTACTTCGCGAAAACGACATCGTCGTGGCGTTCCCGCAGCGCGATGTTCATCTGGACGGTTCGCTGAGAATCGTCAGTGAGTGAGGCGCAGAAAGGCCTGCTCTTCAGCTACCAGCTGGAAAGTGCCACCGGGCCATTCGAGTGGCACCACCTCCAGAGTGACCTGCCGCAGAGCCGCGAATGGATGCAGAACCATGGGCTGCATCCAGGCGTGATCGAGGCCCTCACCGCCAGAGAAACCCGGCCAAGATCCATGGCGTTCGCCGGCGGCACGCTGCTGGTGGTGCGCGGCGTGAACACCAACGCCGGGCAGGATCCCGAAGATATGATTTCCCTGCGCATCTGGTTCGATCAGAACCGGATCATCAGTGCGCGCAGGCAGAACAGGCCATTGATGTCTGTGTACGATTTGAGCCGGACTATCGATGCGGGCGACCCGCCGGAGAGTATTCCGGCGCTGCTCCTGCAGCTGGTAAACGGCATGTCCGATCGCATCTCCTCGGTAATCGACAGCATCGATGATCAGCTCAGCCCGCTGGAGGAGGATAACGGACATACCCTGGCAATCCGCCGCGCAGAGCTGGTGGAGTGGCGACGGCAGATTGCCGCTATACGACGCTTCATCGCCCCTCAGCGCGACGCACTGACCGCGTTTGCCATGCAGATGAGCAGCATTGCACCCGATCAGCAACATGCATTTCAACAAGTTGCCGAACGGATGATCCGCTTCGTCGACGAGCTGGATTTCGCCCGCGAACGGGCTCTGGTTCTGCAGGAACAGCTCAACGGCGAGGTCGCCGAGGAGCAGAACAAGCGGATGTATGTTCTGTCTCTGGTGGCTGCGGTCTTTCTGCCGTTGTCGTTCGTAACAGGCCTTTTCGGCATGAACGTCGCCGGGCTTCCGGGCACAGCCGACCCATCGGCATTTTTGTACGTCTGCCTGGGCATGCTCGCTTCCGCGGCTTTCAGCTTTCTCTTTTTCTGGTGGCGAAAGTGGTACTGAGCCGCTTCAGCGGTTGCGCAGACGGCTGAGCTCCACCTCCCCCAGCGGCATTCGACGTTTGACCCGCAGGCTTTCCGCCCACTCCGCTGCAAAATCCCGTTGATAGCGCGCATTGATGGCAGCCGTCACGACCATGGCAACCACCGCGCCGACACTGGCAAGCAGCATGTCCTTGTGCGCGTCCCAGACATCGCCCTGGGTACCAAGATAGGCAACCCCCAGATCGCCACCAAAAAATTCAGCCGCGCCCCATTCAAAGAGCTCGAACAGCATGGAGGTCGACATGGTCAGGTCGAGCGGCAGAAAGTAGCCCCAGAAACCCCGCACCCCGACAACGCGCAGAAATAGCTCCCGAATCGGGTACGCCAGCAGCAGGCCGTAGCAGAAGTGGATGACACGATCGAAGTGATTGCGCTCCCAACCCACCATCGCGTTGAAGGTTTCGCCGGTCAGCGCCTGCCACCAGGCGTCGTATGGCACCTGCGCGTAGGTGTAGTGGGCGCCAACCTCGTGAAGGCAGAGAAAAGCAAAGAGCAGCGTGTAGGACACTCTGGACAACGGCAGATGACGGTAGGAGGCAATGAGCACAGCCACCAGCGCCACAACCAGAACGTTTTCCAGGGCCCAATCATGGCGATCGTAGGGCGCAATGGCCAACACGGCAAACACTATGGCGAACAGAATGGAAAGTACCGCCAGATAGATCCCGTGCTTCACAGCCCCTCCTCGTAAAATCTCCCCACAGCTGCCGCTCTATTACACCAAAGCCGCCTCGCAGCGTTAACATGCACTACCATGCGCTGGCTACTCTACATTCTCGTCGGACTTCTGCTGACAGTCACCCTCGCCCTCGGAATCGTGCGCTTTGCGCCCGCCACCGCGATCGCCGCAGCCAACGTGCTACAGAGCAGCGTGAAAATCGAAGCGGAAAATCCAACGATCAGCTTCTTTCCTCCCAGGTTGACCGCCACCAGCCTATCGATCGACGGTGAAGCATTCGAGGTGCAGGGGCAGGCCGCTGCCCTATCTGTCGATTTACAGGATTGGTGGGACGGCGCGCCTTTCTGGTCTTTGCGGGCGGAACACATCGTCCTGATGACGCGGGAAGACCAGTCGCCACCGGCCGCTGAGGAAGGCAGTGCGCCGACAGGCATCGATCTTTCGCCAGCATTCACCTTTACAAGAATCGACATCGACGTGCTCGCGATCAACGACCAGACGTTTCGGGTGGCGGCCCGAAACGACCGCGGAGTGCTCGAGGCCGAGGTCACATCCGAAAATCTTAACGCCACTGCATCGATTGGCCATCAGCATGCCCACGAATTTTCCGTGGTGTTCAATCAGAACGACATTCGCTTTGCCGGTGCCGGACAGCTGCATACTCTGCCACAACCCGAAATCAATCTGTCCACCGGCAGCTTCAATATGGGCACAACATCGGTCACGGACCTGCGTACCCTCGTTTCGTGCGCCCCATCCGGTCTCGACTGCGAGGTCAAAAACCTTCAGGCAAACGTCGAGATTGAAAACCTCGCCCCCATACGCGTGGATGTCTCCAGCACCATCAAAAACGCAGACAGCGGCATCGATGGAAATCTGAACGGAACGCTCGACGCGCTGCAGCTCGACGTCAGCGGCCAGTGGGTCGATGACACGGTGAAGTTCGATGTCGAAGCCTCCACAGACGCATGGCCGGGGTTTCTGCCGATCGTGCACTATGCTCCGGAGGACCTTGCCCCGTTCAAACTTTCCGCTCGCGGCAACTACAGCCCCGCCGCCTTCAAGCTCGAAACTTCAAGCATCAGTACCCCGAGCCATGAGGCGCAGGCAAATGCCAGCATCGATCTGGCGGAAGGAACGTCTGTTGCTGTGGCCATCAACGCCCAACGTCTGCGTATACCGCTGATTCCGGCAGGAACAGAGGCCGAACCGGAAACAGCACCGAAAAATGACGACGAACCACCGCCCCTGCTGAGCACCGAGCCTCTGGACTGGAGCTGGCTGGATACACTGAACCTGACCGCCAGCCTGAATACGGACGTACTTCAGCTGGAAGATGCCGTTTTCAACGCATTCAGTCTCGACGTCCACGCAAAAGACGGGGCGCTCAACATGCAGACCGGCTCCGGCGATCCTGAAAATCCTGATGACGGCGGCTTCGCCGGCACTCTGGAACTTGCAAGAGCAGGAGACGGCGTAGACACCACAGCTGACTTTCACCTCAACCGGATCGCGCTCGAAACGTTCGGCTTCGTGCCGCAGGAAGAGCTGACAGGCGGGAGAACCGAAGTTCTGCTGAATCTTCGCAGCAACGGCGCAAGCCCGGCAGATCTCGGCGCGCACGCCGAAGGAGAGATGTACGCCATCGTCGAGGAGGCCGTGCTGCAGAACGATATGGTGGAGATCATCGGCAGCGACATCATCATGGAAGCACTCGAGAAGCTGAATCCATTCGTGAAGGACGACCCGAGCACCAACCTGGAGTGCGCACTGGTGCGCTTCGAAGCGACCGATGGTGTGCTGAAAAGCGACGACCAGCTCGTCATTGAAACCGACAAGATGGAAATCGTCGGCAGCGGTTCCATCAACCTTGCGAATGAAGCGCTCAAAATCACGTTCAGCCCATCCGCAAAGTCCGGTGTTGGGGTGAATGCCGGCAGCCTGGTGTCGTTCCTCGCTCTGGGCGGCACCATCCGCGACCCCGGCCTCACCGTCGATGCGTTGGGTACGCTGAAGACGGGAGCCAGCATTGGCGCTGCAATCAGCACCGGTGGTGCTTCCCTGCTCGCTGAGGGTCTGATCAAACGAGCCGCCAATGCCGGTTCCGCGTGCGAAGCGTTCCGGAAGAATCGCACAAGCGCCGACAAGTGAACGCCTGCCCCGCATGCGATACCGTCTGGAACGCTACTGAGCTGCCGCAGAATTGCGCCGCCCACTGCAGCCGGTGCGGCCACCACCTGTCTACCAACAGAACCAACGCGTTTGAGCATGCTCTTGCCTTCACCTGGGCCGGGCTCATCCTGCTCGCCATCGCCGCCACCCATCCGTTTCTGCTGTTCGCTGCTTCGGGCAGACAGGTATCAATGACGCTGTTCGACAGCGCTTTCTCACTGTTCGAATACGGGCAGGGTGTTCTGGGCTCAGTCGTGTTCACTTTCGTTTTCGTGGCACCAGCGGCACTGCTTCTCACCCAGGCTCTGTTGCTTCGCCTGCTCATCAGCGGCAGGCCTTCCATCTGGCTATGGCGCTTTGCGCGCGTACTCGACATCCTCAAAACATGGAACATGATCGAGGTGTTTCTGATCAGCGTTTTCGTCAGCGCAGCCAAACTCGCATCGATGGCAGAACTCGATCTCGGCGTGGCGTTTTTCGCCTTTGTGGGCTTCACGCTCTGCACGCTGATCTCAGTGAATCTCATTGACACGGTGCAGCTCTGGCGCCGGATCGAAGCGCTCGACCGATGAACAGAGCAATCGAGCAGGGTTACCAGTGCTGCCTTCGGTGTACACGTCTCTGGCCTCGTGAGGCCACAGCCTGCAAACTTTGCGGTAAACCGCTGCACAGCCGCACACCAAAGAGCATCCAGGCCACCACGGCGCACCTGATCACAGCCATACTCTGCTACTTCCCGGCGAATTTTCTGCCGATCATGCAGACCACCCAACTCGGGCAGGTTAAGGACAGCACCATTCTGGGCGGCGTCATCGTGCTCTGGGAACTCGGCGCTTACCCAACCGCCGCCGTCATATTCGCCGCGTCGGTCATGATTCCGATCGCCAAGATATTCGCACTGGGCTGGCTGTGCTGGTCGGCAAGGTTCGGCAGCCCACAGCCCGCAGAACCGCAGACCAGGCTCTACCGCACCATTGAAACCATCGGCAGCTGGTCGATGATCGACGTCTTCGTTGTCGCCATGCTGGTGGCCCTGGTGCAGTTCGGCGGCCTGCTGACCATAGCGCCGGGTCCTGCAGCCTTAGCTTTCTGCGGTATGGTGGTCTTTACCATGTTCGCCGCGCACGCCTTCGATTCCAGACTGCTATGGGACCGCATAGAACCATGAACAATCCCGAGATTCGCCCTGTGGGACGCTGGTCCGCCGTCTGGATCGTACCCATTGCCGCTCTGGTCATCGCCGCCTGGACACTGTGGCAGAACATACTTTCCCAGGGTCCGGAAGTACGCATTACATTTGCCAGCGCCGAAGGCCTGAAAGCCGGCGAAACACCCGTAAAGCTCCTCGACGTCGAAGTGGGCTATGTAGAAGAGGTCAGGCTTTCAGACGACTATCAGCAGGTCATCGCCATCGTCCGTCTGGATCCGGACACCGAAGCGCTGCTCACCGATGACGCTCAGTTCTGGGTCGTCAGACCCCGCATCGGCAGCCAGGGTATCTCAGGCCTGTCTACCCTCCTTTCAGGCGCTTACATCGAGCTCGCTCCGGGATCCGGCGCAGCAGGCAAGCGGCAGTACCGCGGGCTGGACGACATGCCGCTCACACCGCCGAGCACTCCGGGCCTTCAGTTCCGCCTGCTTTCGGAGGGTTCGGCATCAGTAAACGTTGGCAGCCCTGTCATGTACAACGGCTTCGAAGTCGGACGCGTGGAAGGCCTGGAACTCGATGACGCTGGAAGAACCATATTCACGGCATTCGTGGATGCGCCATACGACGACCTCATCACCACCACCACCCGTTTCTGGAACGCATCCGGTATCTCAGTTGACGTGGGCGGCGAAGGCTTCAGCCTGCGCACGGAGAGCGTCGAGTCGCTGCTGACCGGCGGTATCGCCTTCGGCTTTCCAGACTCCAGCAATTACGGCCATGAAGTGGATACCGGCGTGCTTTTTTACCTGTACGCCGATCAGGCAACCGCGGTCAAACGACCACACCAGTATGCCACCCAGTACATGCTTCTCTTTGACAGCTCCGTGCGCGGATTGCAGGTGGACGCGCCGGTTGAGTACCGCGGTATGCGCGTGGGTACCGTTGTGCAGGTGGGTCCGGAAAACGGCTCTGTGGAGAACGTCTGGTCGCACAACGATACGGCGATCCCGGTGGTGATCGAGCTTGAACCCGGGTGGCTGGGTGACGACTCGGAGCAGGGTGCGGATGTGTTTTCCTCATCGCTCGAAGACGCGGTAAGCCGGGGACTCAGGGCCAGCCTGACCATCGGCAACCTGCTCACCGGAAGCCTGTTCATCGCGCTGGACTTTCACGAAGAAGCCGCAGACGACGTCATCAGCCAGAGGGACGGCAAGCTCGTGCTGCCCACCCGATCGACCGGACTGAGTCAGATCGAAGACAAAGTGGTCGCCCTTCTGAACAAGCTTCAGGCGCTGCCGCTGGAGCAGACACTCAGCGCAACCGAAGGCGCACTGACGAAAATGGAAGCCTCTCTCGCCGAAGCCGGTGACGCCATCAGAACCATCGATCTTCTGCTCAAGCAGGAAGGCACTCAGAAGCTGCCCGACAGCCTCGTCGATACTCTGGAAGACGTGCAGAATCTGCTCGGCGGGCTGTCTTCCGATGCGCCGCTCAGAAGAGAGTTGATCGACACGATGCGCCAGCTTCAGGACACTCTGAACGGCGCCAGCACCTTGCTCGAAACCTATGAACAGAAACCGAACGCACTGATATTCGGCAAGAAGAACGAGCCCGACCCCATTCCCGGAGAACGTCGATGAACTCAAAGACAGCAGGCATCATTCTTACGCTGATGCTCGCCTCCTGCGCCAGCGCACCGGACGATACGAAGTATTATCTGCTGTCTGGAACGACAGAGAATTCCGCCGCCGAATGCGACCTCAGCGTTGGACGGATTACGATTCCGGCGTATCTCAGAACTTCCGCCATCATCGTGCAGACAGGCGAAAGCGAGTTGACGCCCGCAATCTCACACCGATGGAGCGAGCCGCTCGCCGACGGTATCCGGCGCGTGCTTTCGCGGTGCCTGACCGGCCGCAGCAATGAGCGTGTGAACATCGACATCCGCCATCTGCACGGCAACACGAACGGTCGAACACACCTCGAAGCCCGTTGGGCGTACCACCCATCAGGCATCGCCGGCGGGTTCAGTGAGGTTGAGGAGCAGAGTGGCGCAGGTTACGAACCGCTGGTGGCAAGCCACCGAAAGCTGCTGGCCGGACTATGCCGCGAGGTCTGCGCTAACCGCCCGCGACCTTTACGGTAAATCCTTTCTTTTCAAGGAGCGGTTTGATCTTCTGACGCTGCTCGCCCTGAAGTTCGATCACACCGTCTTTCACAGAGCCGCCAACCCCGCAGGCTGCTTTCAACTCTTTGGCGAGTTTTTTCAAGGCAGCCTCCTCGAGCACGAGACCTCTGACCAGCGTCACACCGGCCCCTTTGCGGCCCTTTGTTTCCCGATGAAGACGAACGACCCCATCTCCGGTGGATGGCGTGGTCGATCGTTGCCCCTTGCAAACACATTCGGCAACCGGGCGTAGACAACCCGGACACATCCGCCCGCCATCGGTGCTGTAGACCAACCTGTTACCCGCCATGACCACTCAAACCGTTCGATGAAGTATTGAAGATACACGCGTCCGCAGAAACGGCACCACCTCCGCTTCGAACCACGGGTGCTGACGCAGCCACAAATTGTTTCGCGGGCTTGGGTGCGGTGCTGGAACAAGCCCCGGCGCAAAATCCTGCCAGTGACGCGCGACTTCCGCAATCGAGTGCTTGCGCCATTCGGGCAGATGCCAGCCAATGGCATATTTACCAAGCACCACCGTCAGCTCGATGTCAGGCATCCCAGCCAGCAACGGCCGGCGCCAGGTGGCGGCGCATCGCGGATCCGGTGGAAGGTCACCGCTCCGGCCCCGGCCGGGATAGCAGAACCCCATCGGCACGAGCGCGATCTTTTCGGCATCGTAGAAAGTCTGCCGGTCGACACCCAGCCAGTCACGCAGCCGTTCGCCGCTGGGGTCATTGAAGGGCAGGCCCGTTTCGTGAACCTTCGTTCCCGGCGCCTGGCCTACTACGAGAATGCGGGCATTGCGGTGAGCCTGCAGAACCGGTCTGGCACCCAGCGGCAACTCCGCCTCACACAATCGACAGGTGCGAATCTGCTCCAGGAGTCCAGAGAGGCTTTTCGGCATCCGCCAAGATTATGGTGCCTGCAGAACAAAAAAAAGCCCCGCACGAGGCGGGGCCTTCATTCTCGAGAGAGAGTCGACCTTACGGCGCGGTTGCGCGGGTCCACTTCTGCTTGAGGCCTTCGGCGGCACCCGGGAAGCCCGGCGCTTTGAAAGGCATCACCTCGAATTGCCAGATCGCATCGCCCTGACAGGTGTGCGGCGCTTCAGCTGCGCATGACAGGTCAACATTCTCGATGTCGACGCTGTCGGGGTGCTGCACTGCAACGACAAACTGCGAAGGATGGGTCGGATTGAAAATCATACCCGTCGCTTCGGCTCCGTCCACTTGCAGGCTCAGGAAGTGATCGATGGATTCTGCGACGCCATCGTTGTCGGTGTCGCGAGCAAACCAGATGTCGCCACCTACGTCGTCACCGTTGGGCTTGTCTTCGATGATGTAGACGTTACCCAGGCTATCGGTGGCCAGGTTGTCGGGGGAACTCAGAGTACCCGTAGTCGGCTGGAAGCCGAGGTTGCGAGGCGTGTTGCGGCTCGCAAACTGTCGAACCACAGCTTTGCTGCTCCTCGGGTTCGTGGCGATGGAAATCACCGCGTGCTCCGAAGTGGTGGTGACGTAGAGCGTTTCCTGGCCGTAGCGATTGATACCAATCGTCATGTCTTCAGGACGACCGAACGGCAGGCCGCCGGCGTCGTCAGCAGCCACACGCCCGGGTCGGATGTCTTCGTCGCGACAGAAATCTGCAGGGCTGACCGCGCCGCAGTTCAGAACGCTCGGTCCGAACGGCGAGGTAATGCCTTCCAGCTTCTCGCCATTGGGGCCAGTGATGGGAACCCAGCGCGCGCTGCCGAAACGCGAAGCCTGCACTGCGGGATCGCTGTTCGGGCCAGCGTTCCAATTCTCGACCACGTCACCAGAGAAGTTGTCACCAACCAGAACAAAGGTCTGGCCGCCGGCCGCAAGGTCGTTGGAGTTAGCGAGTACCAGTTTGTAGATCGAACCCGAGCGGTCTTCGTCGATGAAGTACACAACTTCTTTGGGTGCTTTCACGGAGAAGTTGATGCCCTCGTGGGAAACGCTGGCGATCCCTTCGAGTACGCGCCAGTCCTGACCTTCAACCAGCTCAGAACCGCCTGCAATGGGATCGTTGGGGGAAGACATGGGGTCCATCACCTCAACAACGCGGCCGAGGCCTGACCACTCTTCGGCCAGAATCACCGTACCCCAGGGGGTCCATCGCGCAGGGTCGAACGCGCCGAAGTCGTTGTCCCACTGATCGTCTGCGTTGCCACGTGCGCCATCTGCGCCTGCGCCCTGCTGGTCGCCGGCGAATACCAGCGTGCTGGTGTCGTCAGCGATGGAGTACCGCGTAACGCCTGCGCCGATCGGCGTTTCGTGCGGAATGAAGACGTACTGACCGGTCGGGTCCATCGCCAGCATGTCGAACATGGAGGTAGACGTGCCCACTCCGGGAACGCGCTGAATGGACTGCGTTACGTCTGCTTCCACTTCCTGCATGCTGGTTAGATTTTTGTAAGAGATACCCGCCGGCGTCTGCCACGGCGAGTTGAGTTCGTTGATGTGGTTCGGCGATGCCACAGCGCTGGACTGTGTCAGCGGGATGAAGTACGGCTCGGTACCCGCCAGAGCCGGCTGAGCTGCCGCGGCTAGCGCAACACCTGCCGCAATCGCTTTAATGGTCGTTTTCACAATGCCTCCTGATGCCCCCCAAGGGCTATTTTTGAATGTCACGCCTAAGCGCGTGATGCAGACAAACTCGCAAAGAGATATGACGGGCTGATAAAAGATTTATTGTGGTTTTGTTACGTCTCGCTCTGACCAGTCGAGGCGAATGTCCCAGAGATGAAATTTTTCAGCGGGCAAGGTCGGTGAGGTATCGTTGTCCACCGCTTCGTACACGTTTGGTGGTGGCGTCACAGTGGCATCTCTACCGAAGAGATAGTCCTGCTCGGCAACGATTGCGCGATAAGCCTTGTTCAGCTCGAGCGCTCGCGCCACTGAAGGCGCAATCAGGGAGTACACGTCCGCAGCCTGTTCGATCGCCGTACGGTTTACCTTCCCTTCCGGCGTAAACCAGCGATCGAACATCTCCGGGTTGGAGCGGAACTCGCCGCCGCCTCCCACTCGTTCCAGATACGTGGCAATTTCGCCTCGCTGCTCACCCAGGTTCGGCGCATCTGGCATGCCGTGCAGATCGATGTACTTCCAACCCGCCGCCCCATCAACCTTGCGCGGTAGCGAGAACGTCTTGTCGATGGTGGCACCGATGGAGGTATGGCAGCCCATACAGAACAGATTCTCTTCGTAAGTCAGCGTGCGCAGCTGCCCGTCGACACCCTCGATAAAACCCTGAACCGACCAGCCGAAGCCATTGTCCAGACCATGATCACCGAGCAGTTTGTAGCGCGGCAACTGCCCCTGCTCCTTGGCCATATTTTCGAGATCGTACTCGCGGTGATAGATCGATTTGCTGTAGGCGCGCCATTTGCGCATGTAGCGCACTTCCTTCATGCGCGTGGAAATGCCGACGGTGCCGTCATCATTGATGCCCACATAGCGGACGGTGTGCAGGAACTCGGTACCCTGGGGGTAGAGGTAAGTGTCGTTGAACCAGCCAGCAGCGGCGCCGACCCAAGAATCGACGCGAGTAATCTCATCGACAATAGATAGCTGACCGTCACCGTTCAGATCTACACCCACAACCCGCTCATCGATAGGCAGAGCGCCGATACGCTCGAAGCCTTTGACGCGCGCCTCCATGATCGCCAGATTGGCTCGGTAGATATCCTGCGAGTAGTTGCCCTCCAGATCTTCTCGAAACGGCGCATCGAGCCGAACCATCACGTCGTCTGTGGAACCGTTGGTCGGCCAGAACGTACTGGGCAAAGGCTTGTAGCTGAACGCAACCCAGTGGCTGCCATCCCGGGCAAAGCCATACTCGTCGAACGCAGCGGCGCC
>JAUIKX010000039.1 GCA_030430515.1 Gammaproteobacteria bacterium
TGCGGTGCGTGACGAAAGAGCCCCAGGCACGCTCACTGCTGCAGGTCGCTGTGCAAAGAGCGCAGGAGGCGGGAATTAGCGACCTCTGCCTCTTTACGCAGCCTGTGGCTCAGACGGCGACCTATGTACCGGGCGCCCGGGATTTCCGGGCGGCCTGATCAGACCACCTGGCCGTCGAAATCCGTCCAGCACTGGCGCTCGAAGTCGTAGAGCTTGCAGCGGCGTGCTGTGTCGAAGTACCAACGCCATGAAAACTTCTGCACGGTAATGCGGCCGGGAAGGGTGTCTTCCAGCTTCTGCTGCGCTTCTTTCAGCTTGTAAAGCGGAATAGCCATATCAACGTGATGCGCTGTGTGCTCCATGATGTGATGAAAAAAGCCGCCGAGGCGCATGGGAAAAATCAGATGCACGGTGGTCGAAACGAATGGCGCGGATCGTGCCCACTCCCGTTTGTCGTCGTGCCAGATCACCTTCGGGTGGGTGTGATGGACGTACACAACGAAGCCGATGAGGCCGTTCCAGACGATGAAGGGAACAATGAAGCCGCAGACGACCAGCAGCCACACAGATTGATCGGTAGCCAGCGCGCCGAATACGAGACCGCTGATCCATGCGGCTGCAGCCACGGTGACCAGCGCGCTGTCCCAGAAAAACTCCGGTCGCTTGGTGCCCATGTACTCCTTGCTCGGAAAGTATTCTCTT
The DNA here is from genome assembly GCA_030430515.1 of Gammaproteobacteria bacterium. Lineage (GTDB taxonomy): Bacteria > Pseudomonadota > Gammaproteobacteria > Pseudomonadales > Azotimanducaceae > SYFY01. Next base: position 703 of record JAUIKX010000039.1, read on the forward strand.
AGCCACCAGATTTCGATCAGGTAGTAAAGCCAGGGACCCCAGCCGCTGCGGTAGAGCCGCTCGAGCCGCTGCCGCCATGGGGGCAGGGCATCGAACTCTTCCTTGGTGAGGGGTTCCCAGACGAAATCCACCCCTTTCAGATTGGTGTAGCCGTGGTGCACTACATTGTGGCCTACCTGCCAGAGCGCGTAGGGCGTGAGTGAGGGCAGCATGGCAATGCGCCCCAGCACTTTGTTCAGCGGTACGGAAGGCGTGTAGCTCATATGACAGGCATCGTGCCCGATGATGAACAGCCTGCCGATGACGATGCCGGCAGCGGCGCCGGCAATCAGCTTCAGCCACCAGGCTTCAGCCAGCACGGTGACTGCGATTAGGGCGGAGAAAAATACCCAGTCGAATATCAGGAGTGCCACTGCTCCCAGTATCCTGCGGCCTCGCATGGGCTCCAACCAGCTTCTGATCACTTTACGGTTGGGCAGGGGCTCGTCAGGTTGAATGACGTCGGGATGGATCGTATCTGTCATTGGGTTCTGCGTTATCGGTCGTTGCGTCGGGTGCGCGCATTATGGCAACACTGAGCGCATTATGGTTCATTGAAATTATTGGAAATTAGTGGCTGTCACGTTCGAGGAAGCAGATATGTCGTTGGGAAGAATGGAAGGGAAGGTTGCCGTCATTACTGGTGGCGCCAGCGGTATCGGCAAAGCCTGCGCGTTGCGCTTCGCGCAGGAAGGCGCAGACGTGCTGATTGCCGATCTTGTGGCCGAGCGGTGTGAAGCTGCGGCTGAAGAAGTGCGCCGCACAACGAACGGCAGAGCACTTTTTGCCGAAACGGATGTCAGCAGCGAAGACGATATTGCCGCCATGGCTCAGCGAGCCATGGACGAGTTCGGTCATATCGATTGCGTGGTCGCTGCTGCAGGTGTTTCCTCTGCAAGCTATGTGAGCGGCAGCTCTTCTTCGGGCGATGGCGGCTTCAACGGCGAGCTTTTGAATCTCCCACTCGAAAGCTGTAATCGGGTGCTCGATATCAACCTGACCGGCGTCATGCTGACCGACCGCATCGTCGCACGGCACATGGTCGCCCAGGGTACTGGTGGGAGCATCGTGAACATTGCGTCTTCTGCCGCGCGGGTGCCCTTGCCGGGCGCGGCCGACTACAGCGTGTCGAAAGCCGGTGTTGCAATGCTGACCCATGTATTTGCCATGGAAGTTGCTCAGCACAACATTCGGGTCAATGCGATCGGCCCGGGCTTCATCGCCACGCCCATGACTCAGGGTCTGCAGGATGACGATGAGGGTCGGCAGATGATGCTCGGCATGACGCCGATGGGGCGTCTCGGTACGGCGGAGGAGATGGCTAATACAGCACTGTATCTGGCGTGTGATGAATCTTCGTACACAACTGGGCAGACGATTTACCCGAATGGCGGGTTGTATGCGGGGTAGTCGGCCCTTTCGCACATTCAGCTTCGCTGAATGTGCTGTCGGGGCACCAATTCGCCGCAGGCGAATTGGTGGAGGTGGCGGGAATTGAACCCGCGTCCACTGGCGCTCGGAGATCGGCTCTACATGCTTAGAATCCGTCTTTTAATTTAGCTTCGAAGTCTCCGACGGTCAGGATGCTTCTCGGCGAGCCCGATTTGTTTTAGCGCTTTGGCCCCGGGCGAGACCTCTGCGCGATCCTGTGAACGTGCCACTGGTTTCTCTGCACAGGAAACAGATCGGCCAGTGTAAGCGGCGGTTTTAGGCCGCTAGTGCGTAGTTTTCGTCGTTGGCAACTATAAAAGTTGCTGCGATTGTTTTACGAGAGTCACAACCCTCTCGGCATGCACCTCAAACTTTGCTACCCGTGTCGAAACCAAGTCACCCCCGGTTGTCTCCGGAAACGCCCGATCACTCGGACGATCGGCTCAAAGAGCGGAGAATGTTAGCACATCGCGCTCTGGGCGAGCCCCAACACTTTCCATACACTTTCAGACATGCGAAAGCTGATTTGGTTCCCGTTGCTGATACTCACGCCGCTCGGTTCCTGGGCGGGAGCTGATCCGCATCTGCTGCTGGAGCGGGCTGGGACGGCTGTACAGCAGGGCCGGCTCGCCTGGGCGCGGAGCCTTCTGCAGCCGGTCGTGATCCATCCGGCATTGAGCGCCGGAGAGCGTTCAAAAGCCTACTACACCCGTGCATTCAGTTTTCTCCAGGGCGGTTACTACGTCAGCGCGCGAAAAGACTTCAACCGGGCTCTGGAGTTCAATCCGAGCAACGCCGCTGCCCGCGTTGCGCTGGGTGATCTCCATCTGCGTGGGCTTGGAACGGTAAAGAACGTACCGACTGCGTTTGCTCAGTTTGAACAGGCAGCGGAGCTCGGCTCGCCCCAGGGGGCGCTTTATGCCGGGCGTGCACTGCTTCTGGGGGAAGGCACGAACTACGACGTGGTCGCGGCCAGGCAGTGGCTCGAGGTGGCCGCCGATGCCGGTTACAGCCAGGCCATGTCGCTTCTGGGTACCAGTTACCGTGAGCCCTATGCGGAACCGTCTCAACCGCAACTAGCGAAAGTCTGGTACGAAAAAGCGGCGGCGGTCGGCGAGCTTTCGGCAGCGGTCTCTCTTGCCCACATGCTCGAAAGCGGGGAGCTTGGTGAGCCGGATCACGTGGCGGCCTGTGCAGGATTCTCGAGAGCGGCAGAAGCGGGCTCCGCGGATGGGCATGCGAGCTATGCACACTGCCTGCTGTCTGGCGAAGGGGTGGCGCGGGATCTGGATCAGGCCAGGCGACACTTCCGCCGGGCGGCTGCTGGTGGCCATTCTGCGGGGTATCTGGGGTTGGGTTATCTCTACGAGCACGGTCTCGGTGTGGAAGCCGATCGCGAAGAGGCTGAAGGCTGGTACGAGCGGGCCGCGCAGGGTGGATCTGTTCGTGGCCAGTACGATCTGGCCCGTTTGCTCCTCAAGCAGGGCGACGAAAAGGCGGAGTTGGCTGCCCTCCGCTGGCTGGCAGCAGCGGTGCAGGAAGGAGACCCGGCCATCTCGAACGCCTATGCCTGGGTGCTGGCGACGTCCAGGTTCGATGGGCATCGCGACGCCCATCGCGCAGTCCAGTTTGCCGAATACGCGGTGGCCAAGCGTGCTACGGGGAGCAGGCTGGACACGCTTGCTGCAGCTTACGCTGAGGCGGGGCGATGGGAGGAAGCCGTGCGTACGCAGGAGCAGGCCCTGGCTTCTTCGTCCGGCGAAGACGGGGCGCTGGCGGAGCGGTTGGAACGCTATCGTTCCGGTCAGCCTTGGCGCGAGTAGCCCCATCTGGTACAAAGTCGCCGCCGCTGCAGTTAGGAAAGAGCCTTGAGTGTTGAGCGCAGACGCACGCGAGTCGTGCGAGACATAGTCGTTGAGCTGTTCGAGTCTGGTAAGGAACGCCTTCGCCCCGGAGATGTGAACGCAATGCTTCGTGAGCGCAATGCGCCGATGGGCACCTGGGAAGTGCGTGCCGAGTTCAATCGTCTCGAAGAGCTCGGGGTGCTGGTGCTCGATGCGGCTTCAGCGGATTGGCTGCCTGGCGATCTTTCTGCAGGCGACGCCGCGCTCAGCTCTGAACAGGCAGCTGGATGAAGACCACCGTCGACACCTCGAGCCTGCCGCAGATCTCCAACCCCGGGCAGGTCCATATACTCTGCTCCAAGTGGTATCCGGAGCTGGTGCAGAGCCTGGCCGGCGCCTGCGACGCCGTGCTGCGTCAGCATGGCTTTGATCAGGTGCACATCCACACGCTGCCGGGTTCTCTGGAGCTGCCGCTGGCGGCCCGGGACCTTCTGGCCGAAGATCGGGCCGGCAACATCGACGCGATCATCTGTTTCGGCATCATCGTGAAGGGTGAAACCTACCACTTCGAGATGATTTCCAACGAGTGCATTCGCGGTCTTGGCGAGGTGATGCATGAGTTCCGCCGGCCGGTGATCGTGGAGGTGATCCCGGTGACCGAGATGGCCCACGCCGAAGCGCGCTCTGCAGACGACGAGTTCAACAAAGGCATCGAAGCTGCCGTTGCGGCTATTGAGATGGTGGCCTGGCGCCGCCAGGTCTGTTCGGGACCGCCTTCCGTCTGAATATGTCTGAGCCAGCGTACGATTGGTCTCAGTTCCATGTGCGCATGTACTACGTCGCTTCGCTTGCAGAGGTTTACGCAAGGTTCAGCACCGCTGCAGGCCTCGAGTCGTTCTTCATTTACCGCGCTCGGCACGTTGGTCGTGATGCATCACCTCGAGCGTCCGATGAAACGGTGCAATCAGGTGATCGATACCAATGGCAGTACGTTCACGATTACGCTCACGGCGGCGAATTCCTCGAGGTTCATCCTGAACGCCTCGTTGCCTTCACTTTCGGCAGGATGCGGGTGGATATTTCCTTTCGTGAGGTGGGCGATGCGATCGAAGTCGACCTCCACCAGACCGGCTGCGCTACGCAGGACCCGGAAAGGGCCTGGCAGCATGTGAACTGCAGGAGCTGCTGGATCTACTTCCTGACCAACCTGCGCTCGGTGCTGGCGGGTGGCCCGGATGTCCGCGATTTCGAACATCCGCTGTGGAACGACTCGGTCAGCATCGGCTTCGATGTCGATGCTGGCCCGGGCGAACCCCGCACCGTCTAAGCTGCCGCGGGTTCTCCGGTCACGGTTACCTCGCGCACCAGCTGCAGGTAGGACCGGGGAAAAGGTACGTCGTCGTAGTAGCCCTTTGCCTTGAGCAGTTCGTGGGTCTTCTTCAGGTTGTATGCTGGAATGGAAGCCAGCATGTGGTGCTCCAGGTGGTAGCAGACCCATAGCGGGCAGAACAGCAGGCGGTCAAACCATTGGGCCGGAACGGTGCGGGTGTTCAAGCGCGGATCCATGTCGTACAGATCTCTGACCGCCCCGTGTTCGGCAACCTGGCGCAGGCGCAGAATCAGGCGGTGGGTTGTCAGAAATGCAGCCCACCACACCAGATACATCCACGGCGCGCCGGCGGCAAAGCAGGCACCGACAATGACCAGCTGCATGACGAGCCCTTTGAGGAGGGCTGTGCGCATTTCCGGCTTGAGTTTGTGAATGTTCACTAACCCTTTGAATATACCTTTCGTCTGGTTCCAGCCGGTTCGGCCGGAAAGGTCGCGCCAGACTTTGCGCCGAAACCGCTCCCGGGTGATCGGGTAGTCGTGGTAGTTGGGCAGATCCGGATCCTCCCGGGTGCCGGCAAGGCGATGATGGGCCAGGTGGCCACGCGAATAGGCGTGCATGTTGTTGAAGGTCGGCGCTGCCCCGAACCAGGTGCCGAAGAAGTCATTGAGTTTCTTGCTGGCAAACAGCGTGCCGTGACCACATTCGTGCACGAGAACGCCGAAGCCGAGTTGTCGCCCTGCGAACAGAATGACGGCGAGCACGATGGTCAGCGGGTTGGGCCAGATGGCCATCATGGCGAAGATGCCGATGGTCAGTGCGTACTGGCAGACGAAGAGCCAGGCAGCTTTGAGGTTGCTGCGCTCGGTCACCGTTTTCAGTTCGTCCGGGGTCAGTGCGTCTTTGATGTTCATGGTGCGGATTCCTCAAGCGAGTTCGGGATGGGGCATGTGCCGCAGGCTTTCTTCTCTGCTGGCTGCCCAGATGTCTTTGCCCTGCGCGTCGTAGGCGAGCATGGCGCGCCACAGCGCTCGTCGCTTGCCGGTATCGATCCAGCTGTCGGGTAGAAGCGGATCCTTGGCCAGGCGATGAATCACTTCACCGCCGAGCCGGAAGCACTCCAGTCGAGCGGACTGTGGTGGCAGGCTGGTTAGATTTCGAGCGCTTTCGGTCAGTCTTTGCAGAGCGTTGTCGTATATGGATTCGAGCGCATCGGGTTCCCAGAGCGCCTGCCAGCCATCCGTACAGCAGTCGGCATGTCCCTGGATGATCAGCGTCGAAGGGTCCAGCCCGATACTCACGGCCAGTGTTTTCAGGTTCTTAAGCGACTCTGCAAGATTGTCGGGGCGTGTGTGCAGGCCGGGCCGCACCGCCTTGAAGCCAACGGCTTCCAGCGCCCACAGGTCTTTGTCATTGGGCTTGGCGTGATGCGCAAACAGCCAGGTGGTGCCATCCCACGGGGTGACCCGTGATTCGCCGTTGCGCCAGCGCTCGACGAAGCCGTTGAGCGCGTCGGTGGCGCTGGAAAGCCGGTACAGGCCACGTTTGGGGCTTTCTATGAGCCCTCGTGACATCAGCCGTGAAAGCGTTACCCGCATGGTGTTGGCGCTGTGGCCGAAAAGCTCGCCCGCGGCGACCAGCGAGCGGGCTGTGCGCTGCCGGCTCCTGGCGCTTCTCAGCATGTCCAGCACGATGCTTGTGGGTCTGGTTCGGTTGGCGCTCATTACATATCAGCCGAATATTTGGCTAGCAGTGTAATATTACAGATGCGACCTGAAAAGTCCTAAGGGGTGTAATATCAGCGAGAGCTCGACTTCATCAGGCGCTCTTTCTGGCGATCCCAGTCCCGGTTGCGGGACGTTTCCCGCTTGTCGTGCATCTTTTTGCCCTTGGCGAGTGCGATCTCACACTTCACGTTGCTGCCTTTCCAGTAAAGCCGCGTGGCGACCACGGCGTAGCCCTTCTGCTGGGTTGCCTGAAAGAGCTGAGCGATTTCCTTTGCGTGCAGCAGCAGCTTGCGGGTGCGCTGCGGGTCGGCCACCACATGCGTGGAGGCGCTCTGAAGTGGCGTGATGTTGGCACCCAGGAGGTATGCCTCGCCGTCGCGAACGAGCACATAGGAATCGACGAGCTGTGCTTTGCCAGCCCGTATGGATTTGACCTCCCAGCCCATGAGAGCGATGCCCGCCTCGAAACGCTGCTCGAGGTGGTAGTCGTGCGACGCGCGCTTGTTACGCGCGATCGTGGGGTCAGGGGTTTTGTTCTTGCCGCCCGTTTTAGCCATGGCGGCGGATTATAGGCACCTTTTATACTTTGCGCCCTAGCAGGAAAGGAAGGGGCGCACATGGCGCTTGGAAAAGACGAATCCCGCCACGGAATGTGGTCGAGCCGGTGGCTTTTTGTGCTGGCTGCCGCGGGCTCTGCCGTAGGCCTTGGCAACATCTGGAAGTTTCCCTACGTCGCGGGCGAAAACGGCGGCGGCGCCTTTGTGATTATCTATCTCGTGTGCGTGGCGCTGGTCGGCTTACCCATCATGATGGCTGAGACGCTCATGGGGCGGGAAGGCCGGCACAGCCCGATCAACACCATGCGCATACTCTCTCAGGAAGGTCGGGCTTCGGGTTTCTGGGGCGTTATCGGCTGGATGGGAGTCGGCGCGGGTTTCCTGATCCTTTCCTATTACGGAGTGATCGCAGGTTGGGCGTTGTACTACATCTTCGAGATGGCCCGCGGCACGTTCGATGCGGTGACGCCTGAAACGGCGGGCCAGGTATTCGACGATTTTCTCGCCAACCCCTGGCTCATGCTGCTGTGCCAGACAGTGTTCATGTGGCTGACGATCTACATCGTTGGCAGGGGCGTGATCAAAGGCTTGGAAACGGCGATTCGTCTCTTCATGCCGCTGCTCTTTGTGCTGCTGCTCGTGCTGCTCGGCTACGGCATCAACTCCGGCGGTTTTCAGCAGGGTCTGGATTTCATGTTCCGTTTCAACTGGTCGTCGATCGATGCAGACGCCTGGCTGATTGCCATGGGTCAGGCGTTCTTCACGCTCAGCCTTGGAATGGGTGCCATCATGGCCTACGGGGCATACGTGCCCCGCGACGCGTCGATCACATCTACGGTAGCCACGATCGCCATCCTCGATACGTTTGTGGCCGTGGCTGCTGGACTTGCGATCTTTCCTGTGGTGTTTGCCAACGGGCTGGAGCCGGGTCAGGGGCCCGGGCTCATGTTCGTCACGCTGCCGCTGGCGTTTGGCCAACTGCCGCTGGGCGCGGTGTTCGGGGTGGTTTTTTTCGTGCTGGTGAGCTTTGCGGCGATCACTTCGGCAATCTCGCTGACCGAGCCGGCGCTTGCCTATCTCGTGGAGGAGTACAACGCCAAGCGCGCCCGGGTGGCGAAGAGCCTCGGCGTCCTCTGCTGGCTGCTGGGTATCGGCACCGTGCTGTCGTTCAACGCGTGGCAGGACGTGAAGTTCTTCGGCCTGACGTTTTTCGAGGCTGTGGACTTCGTATCGCAGAACATCATGCTGCCTCTCGGCGGCCTGCTCATCGCGCTCTTCACCGCCTATGTGATGCCGAAGGCCATTGCGCAATCGCAGCTCGGTGCGACGGACGGGCCTCTGTGGTGGTTGTGGAAGTTACTCATCGGCCTGATCGCACCGCTCGGTGTGCTGGTGGTGTTCATCGTGACGCTGTTCCCCTGCGCGCAAACGCTGTCCTGTTTCGGTGCCTGAGCTGTCTCGTGTTGCGCTTCTGCCTTTTGCTCAGGAGCGCGTCTATGCGCTTGTCAACGATGTGGAGCGTTATCCTGAATTCGTGCCGGGCTGTCAGGCCGTCGAGGTGCTTTCCAGAGAAGCCGGCGTCATCGTGGCTACGGTGCATGCCCGCGCGAAAGGCATTTCCGAATCCTTCACGACCCGCAACCTGCTGCTCCCGCCCGAGCGGATCGAGCTGGCTCTGGAAAACGGGCCGTTCAGAACGCTATCCGGCGCCTGGCATATCACGGCCCTCGGAGCGGAGGGCTGCAAAGTTGCGCTGCACCTGGACTATGAGCTTGCAGGCTTGCTGGGGCGCACCTTGAAGCCGCTCATGAGCAAAGCTGCCGACACGGTTGTGGATGCCTTTGTCGCGCGTGCTCGGTCGGAGCTGGCTTGAAGGTTCGGCTGGTTTACGCGCTGCCCGAAGTGCAGCACGAGCTGGAAATCGAGCTCGAGGACGGATCGCTGGTAGCAGATGCCATAGCCGTTGCTGAAGGTGACCCGCTGTTTTCCCGGCTGCCCCTCAGAGACAGTGGGTGGGGCATATGGGGAGAGGTAGTGGATGCGCAGCGGGCATTGTCGGCGGATGACCGGCTGGAGTTCTACCGGCCGCTCCGCATGGATCCGATGACTGCCCGAAGGCAGCGTGCTACGAATCGGCAGAAGCCTCCGAATCAGACGCAGACTCCGGATCAGGCTCCGGATCAGGAATAATGTCTTCCTCGTTCACCGGGTCGTTGGTCGCCGCACCCTCCGGCAGATAGTTGCCGCTGAAAGACGCAAGCACGTCGTTCTCGAAGAACAGCGACAGGCGCTGTTCGTTGTGGGCAACTCCTGGTACCTCGATGGTGTAAACGTAGTCCCAGCGGTCATTGTTGAACGGGTTCTGGAGTACCGGCTCACCCATGACGTAGACAACCTGGCTGCGGGTCATGCCGGGCTTCAGCCGATCGACCATTTTCTGCGTGATGACGTTGCCCTGCTGAACGGTGATCTTGTGCACGCGGGGCCATTGGAACTTCGGCAGGCTGCAGGCGCCCAGCGAGAGTATGGCGATGCAGACGATGATTCTGATCGTCGCGGATGTGCGCATGGTGGGCATGGACGGGCTGGGCATGAAGTTGGCAGGTCGCAGGTATTGAGAACCCGGCATGTTACTGTGCTATCAGGCCTGGGCCAACAGCTCCGCGGCGTATGCTCTGGTTTTATCTGTGACGTCTGCGCCAGCCAGCATGCGCGCAATTTCGTCTTCTCGGGCGCTGTCCTTCAGAACGATGATCTCTGTGTCCTGATTTTCCGTTTTTCTGACCTTTAAATGCTGATTGCCCAGAGCCGCCACCTGAGGTGCATGGGTGACACAGAGCACCTGGGAGTGGGCGCCCAGATCGCGCAGCATTCTGCCGATGGTGTCGGCCGTGGTGCCGCCGACGCCGACGTCCGCCTCATCGAGCACCAGACAGGGCAGGTTGCTGGTGCGTGCTGCCGTCACCTGAATCGCGAGGCTGATGCGGGCCAGCTCGCCGCCGGAGGCGATTTTGTGCAGAGGTCCGGCAGGATAGCGCGGATTGGTGGTCACCCAGAATTCATAGCGATCGATACCGCTTTCCCCCTCGGTTTCGGTGAACCGGGCATCGAGCCCCGCCTGCGGCAGAGCAAGCTGATGAATGGTTTCGGTGACGGTTTGATGAAATTGCTTCGCGGCTTTTTTGCGTTTGCGGCTGAGCTGCTCAGCAGACTTCCGAAAGCGCGCGTTCAGTTTGTCGATCTCTGCAGTGATTGTGTCGAGCGCGCTTGAATCGGCGACCATACCTTCGAGCTCAGCGTTCAGACTTTCGGTGAGATCGATGAGCACCTGCGGCGGAGTCTGATGCTTTCTGGCGAGAGAGTGGATATCGCTCAGCCGTTCGTCGACGGCGCGCAAGCGCTCAGGATCTGATTCCAGTGCTTCGCTGTAGCGTCGCAGCTCGCTCTGAGCATCTTCCAGGAGGTCCAGTGCATCTGAGAGGGTCTGCTGGGCGCTGATCAACCCGGAATGGTCGTCTTCGACTTCAGCCAGACGCCTGCCGGCGCTGCGCAGAGCATCCAGCTCCTCGATGGCGCTCATGCTGTTCTGAACCACGGACTGGTAAGCATCGACCTGCGACAGGCGCTTGTGCTCGACTTCCAGTTTTTCCAGCTCACCCGGCTGGAGGTCCAGGTTATCGAGCTCTTCGAGCTGGTAACGCAGCAGCTCCGCTCGGTCTGCATCGCGTTCCAGCAGCGTTCTGAGCGCGTGAGCCTCTTTCTGCTTCGCCTGCATGCTGCGGAAAACCTGGGCGACTTCCCCGGCCAGCTTGCTGGTGCCGGCGAAGTCATCGAGCAGTGCCAGCTGCACAGCCCGGTCTGCCAGCCGCAGGTTTGCATGCTGTCCGTGAATGTCCACCAGGCTGCCGGTGATGCTTCGCAGTACCTGCAGGGTGACAGGGGCACCGTTGATGAATGCGCGAGATCGGCCGTCGGCGCTCACCGTCCTGCGCACCAGGCACAGTTCCGCCTGATCGGGGTCATCGAGTTCCAGGTCGCGCAGAATGTCCATGAGGGTGGGTTCGCCTGTGAGATCGAACTCGGCGTGCACGTCCGCACGGCTGGCGCCAGGCCGCACGACATCGGTAGATGCCCGCTCGCCCAACACCAGCGACAGCGCAGCAAGAAGAATGGATTTACCGGCACCGGACTCGCCCGTAATTACGGTCAGGCCTTTTCCGAGGTCGAGATCGAGATGCTCGACGAGCGCAAAGTCTTGAACTGTCAGGTGCTTCAGCATAAAAGAATACTGACGCATCTTTAGGATATTGCCTACGGTCATCGACATGCCAAATCGTGAGAATGTCTCGACAGTCGATAATGTGCTCGATCCACGAACCCAGCAGCTGTTCAAGCTGGTGGTGGAGCAGTACCTGGGCGAAGGAAAGCCGGTGGCCTCGAAGGCGCTTTCGATGCTGCCCGATGTCAACGTCAGCTCCGCGACGGTGCGCAACATCATGGCCGACCTCGAACACATCGGTCTCGTGCGGTCGCCGCACACGTCGGCAGGCAAGATACCAACGGAAGAAGGCCTGCGCTTCTTCGTGGATTCGCTGCTCAGTGTCGAGCCGCTGGATCTGGGGCGTCTGAAGCAGCTCGAAAGCCAGTTTGACCCGGAGATGTCACCGACTGAGCTCGTCGAATCCGCCAGTGAGTTGCTGTCACACCTCACCCGTCTTACCTGTGTGGTGACCACGCCGCGCAGAGATGGTGTGGCGTTGAAGCATGTGGAATTCGTCAAGCTGTCCGAGAGACGGGTGCTGGTGGTGCTGGTCATGCAGGATCGCGAGGTGCAGAACCGGGTGATCCACACCGAGCGCGAATATGCCGAGACGGAGCTCACCGCGGCGACCAATTTCGTCAACCAGGAATTTGCCGGCAAATCGCTCCTGGCCATACGCGAGTCCGTGCTCGAGTCCATGCAGAGCGACAAAGTGCGCATGGATGAGCTCATGCAGACAGCCCTGGATCTGGCCAACCGGACCTTCGACATCACCGAAGACTCCGATGGCGGGCAGCAGGTAGTGGTGGCGGGAGAGACCCGCCTGCTCGACGCTTCGGGCGATATGGAAACGGTGCGCACTCTGTTTGACGCATTCTCCCGTAAAGGCTCGATCCTGCATCTGCTGGATCGCTGTCTGGAGAGCGACGGTATTCAGCTTTTCATCGGCCAGGAAACCGGTTACGCGGTGCTGGACGATGTGTCCATGCTCACCGCTCCTTACGAAATCGATGGCGCGCTGGCGGGCGTGCTCGGTGTGGTGGGCCCTACCCGCATGCCTTACAACGAGGTGATTCCCGTCATCGACGTAACCGCCCGCCTGCTCGGCTCCGCACTTCGCAATACCTGACCCGACAGGCCTCTTGAAATCCAGACATGCGCCCCCAGATCGGGAGGTCGTACTCAAGCAGGAATTCTTGGAAGCATGTCGGACGAGCATGAAAATATGCCTGAAGGCACGGAAGACGCGGCCCAGCAGGCAGATCCCGACGTAGAGGTCGATCTCGACCAGGCCGCTGAAGCCGATGGTGATCTGGCCGCTGCTCAGCAGGAGGTCGCGCAGCTGAAAGATCAGCTGCTGCGAAACCAGGCAGAGATGGAAAACATCCGCCGACGCAGCGCACGCGATGTGGAGAACGCGCACAAGTACGGCATCGAAAAACTCCTTTCGGATCTGCTGCCTGCGCTGGACTCCTACGAGAAGGGTATTGAGGAAGCCTCGAAACTCGAGGGCGAAGCGGGCGAGGCTGTTGCCGAGGGGCTGCAACTCGCGCAGAAGCTCTTCATGGAAACCCTGGCGAAATACGGCCTCACCTCTGAACATCCGCTGGGAGAGCCCTTCGACCCGCAGAAGCACGAAGCCATGACCATGGTGCCGAATCCGGATATGGAGCCGAACTCCGTAATGGATGTGCTGCAGCGTGGCTACATGCTGCACGACCGCGTGGTGCGGGCTGCCAAAGTCGTCGTGACGAAAGGCCCCGAAGCTTGAAGAGACGCTTGAACTCGGGCGCTGTGGCCTCATATATACCAACAACGAATTGACAGAGCGCCCTTAAGCGCCAATTGGAGATTGAAAGAGATGGGCAAGATCATCGGCATCGACCTCGGCACAACGAACTCATGCGTAGCCGTCGTCGACGGTAAAGACGCCAAGGTCATCGAAAACTCGGAAGGCGATCGCACGACCCCTTCCATCGTCGCTTATACAGAAGACGGCGAAATTCTGGTTGGCCAGAGCGCCAAGCGCCAGGCGGTGACCAACCCCAACAACACGCTCTTTGCGGTCAAGCGCCTCATCGGTCGCCGCTTCGAAGACGATGTGGTGCAGAAAGACATCAAGATGGTGCCTTACACCATCACGAAAGCCGATAACGGCGATGCATGGATCGAGGTGAAGGGCGACAAGCTGGCGCCGCCTCAGGTTTCGGCAGAAGTCCTCAAAAAAATGAAGAAGACCGCTGAAGAGTATCTCGGCGAGGCGGTGACCGAAGCGGTGATCACCGTTCCGGCTTACTTCAACGACTCTCAGCGTCAGGCAACCAAAGATGCGGGCCGCATTGCCGGCCTCGAGGTGAAGCGCATCATCAACGAGCCGACCGCGGCGGCGCTTGCCTATGGCCTCGACAAGGCCCGTGGTGACTCCAAAGTGGCGGTATACGACCTCGGCGGCGGTACCTTCGACGTCTCCATCATCGAGATCGCGGAGATCGACGGCGAGCACCAGTTCGAGGTGCTGTCGACCAACGGTGACACGTTCCTGGGCGGTGAGGACTTCGACCTGCGCATCATCGATTACCTCGCAGACGAGTTCAAAAAAGACAACGGGGTGGATCTGCACAACGATCCGCTGGCGCTGCAACGTCTCAAGGAAGCAGCCGAGAAAGCCAAAATCGAGCTCTCCAACAGCCAGCAGACCGAAGTGAACCTGCCCTACATCACGGCGGATGCGTCCGGCCCGAAGCACCTGGTGCTCAAACTCACCCGTGCGAAGCTCGAGTCTCTCGTTGAAGGGCTCGTGACCCGTACCATCGACCCCTGCAAAACGGCACTGGCTGACGCCGGTCTGTCTGTGGGTGATATCGATGATGTGATTCTCGTCGGAGGCCAGACCCGCATGCCGCTGGTGCAGGAGAAGGTCAAAGAGTTCTTCGGCAAAGAAGCGCGCCGCGATGTGAATCCCGATGAGGCGGTGGCGATGGGTGCGGCAATTCAGGCTGCAGTGTTGTCTGGCGATCGCAGCGATGTGCTCCTGCTCGACGTGACACCGCTGTCGCTGGGCATTGAAACGCTGGGTGGCGTGATGAGCCCGCTCATCGAGAAGAACACCACGATCCCGACCAAGAAGACGCAGACGTTCTCTACCGCAGACGACAACCAGACAGCCGTGACCATTCACGTGCTGCAGGGTGAACGTAAGCAGGCGGATGCGAACAAATCTCTGGGTCGGTTCGACCTCAGCGACATTCCGCCGGCGCCGCGCGGCATGCCGCAGATCGAGGTGGCGTTCGATATCGATGCCAACGGTATCCTGAACGTATCGGCCAAAGACAAGGCCACCGGCAAGGAGCAATCCATCGTCATTCAGGCTTCCAGCGGTCTGTCGGACGAAGAGATCGACAAGATGGTGAAGGACGCCGAGGCGCACTCCGCCGAAGACGCCAAGTTCGAGGAAATGGTGCAGCTGCGCAATCAGGCAGACGCTCTGGTGCACGGCTCCCGCAAGGCGGTCGAAGATGCCGGCGACAAGGC
>JAUIKX010000040.1 GCA_030430515.1 Gammaproteobacteria bacterium
CCAGCATGCCGCCGATACCGAGCCCCGTCAGGAGACGCCAGATGAGCAGTATTTCGATACCCGTTGCGGCAGCCGCGCCGAACATGCCGGCCGTCATGCCGAGCAGGCAGGCCAGAACGGTGCGCCGGCGACCGACCTTATCGGCGACGGGACCGAGGATCACCGAACCGAGCGCCATGCCGACCAGCTCCATGGAAAGCACCCAGCCAAGCGCCGCACTGTCCAGGTTCCAGTCGCGGGCAATGCCGGGTGAGGCAAAGCTGATGGACAGCACATCGAAGCCGTCCAGCGCATTGAGCCCCACTGTCACCAGCACCGCAGCCCACTGCCAGCCGCGCATCGGGCTCTGCTCCATGATGATGTTCGGGTTTCTTTCAGACATAGAGGTCTCCCAATCTACCCGTGAATACGGGCGAGAAGTTCGATGAGCTGCTTCACTTCCGCGTCTGTGAAGCGCGACTTGAGCCAGTCTTCGTGATCGTTCACGGCCTTCTTGGCCTTGCCGAGCACCCGTCTGCCGGCTTGCGTCAACGTGAGCGTAAGGATACGGCCATCCGATGGCGATCGCGCGCGGCGAATGAGACCCCGCTCTTCCAGGCGGCGCACGATAGACATCGTGGTCGCCCGATCCATATGCATGCGCCGGGCGAGACCGGCCTGAGCGATATCCGGATGATCGTCCACAAGCCACAACACGGAGACCTGCTTCTGGGTCAGCTCCAGATCTGCGAAGGTCTCCATGAAGTGCCGATAGACGGCACCATGGGCCAGCCGAAGGTGGAAGCCCACGATATCGCCGATCTCACCGATGTCGCCAGCGCCTGCGGCCTCGCTGCAGGAGGTCGCGCGGACGGTGGAACTCATGACTTAGAAGACTGAGTTCTCCAACCTTCCTGGTAAGTTTCCCGGGCGACACGGCTGTAGGGGATGGGGCTGACGATTGCACGAACGTTCATCTGCTTGTGCGGTTCGACGGTGGTTTTTCGCGTACCACCGTTTTCTTCACCCCAGACGACGTTCAGCTCGGTGCCCACCGGAATTTCGGGATCAATGGTCGCCAGGCTCAGAGCCTGCTTCTCGTTGTAGCTGTAGCCTGTGAACATGGACATCCCCACCGAAGTGCCGCCTGCGTCTACGACATTGTCGTAGTTCGATGACGCGTAGTTGGCCAGCGGAACGTCGAAGAACTTGTACTGCTCGCCGTCCGGATCAAAGAGCGACGCCATGATCGTCGCCATGTCTTCCGGGTTCCATGCGAGCGTCACCTTGCGGCGCTGCTGTTCCGGCTCCAGCGCTTCGAGCGCCTCGCGGCCGTGGAAGTCGTGGTCGAACTTCACGAACGGACCGTAACCCAGCTCCCAGGGGTTGAGGTAGTAGTCTTCGATGTTGTCGGAGACGAAGCTGCCGCCGATGGAACCGGTGGCTTCGTAGCTGTCGGCGCCAAGCCACTCGCGGTAGCCCTTGAGCTTGTCGCCGGTGTAGATGGCCGGCAGCGGCGAGGGAATCCAGCCGGACTCCAGCGTATTGGACGGGTAAGCGCGGCTGCCGCAAGGCACGATGCCGAACTCGGCGCCTGCCTCGAGAATCGCAGCGCGGATCTCTTCCTGCTCTTCGTAAGGGCCCCAGATTTCCAGACCCGGTGCACCGGACATACCGTGACGCAACGTGCGAACCGACCGGCCGGCGATGTTCATGGTCGACATGTGGAAGAACTTCAGCTTGTCTACCGGACCGCCGTTGAGCTTCTCGATGATTTCCCAGGCTCGCGGCCCCTGAATCTGAAAGCGCCAGCACGAACGCGTGACCGGCTTGCCCATGGGACGCATGGGCGAACGGTCATCCAGCTCCAGATCCACATCGTAGCCGCCGGTTTCAGCATGGTAGCGCAGCCAGTTGGACGCAGGCGCACGCCCCACGTACACGAACTCTTCCTCGGCAAGGTAAAACAGAATGCCATCGCCGATGACATGTCCGTAAGGAGTGGTGGGAACGTACTGCTTGGCGCGGTCCACCTTGAAGTTCTTGAAGGTATTGATGGCCGTATCGCTCAGCAGCTTGAGCGCATCCTTGCCACGCAGATACAGGTTCACCATGTGATGGGACTGATCGAACAGCACCGCACTGTGCTGCCACGCCCATTGCTCGGTGCGCCAGTTCTGGAATTCCGGCGCCACCACCGGATATACGTAAGCGCCGAGCTGCGAGTGGCGCAGCATATCGACGATATCGGAATTTTCAGACAGAACGTCTTCGAGGCTGCGTTGGGTCATCTTCCCCTCCCATAGGTGATTCGCAACAGTGAGAGAGAGAAGATACTGCCCGTTGAGATTGTATGCAATACTTACGTTTTACCGTGCAGCCTGCACCCTCTCCGCAGCCTCGCCAGCGGTCCTATCGATATTCAACGGCCCCGATATCACACCGGATCACGCCATCGCGATCGCCATCATTGCGCACGCGCCCTACCTGATCACGAGGCGAGCAGAATACTGAACCATCGACGGCCACTTCTCCTCCGTCAATGACAGGGCTCGAACTGTAGGGTTGAATGAACACGCTGCCGGGCTCTGCACCGAACTCGACCTCGCTCAACGCCACATCTACATCAAGCAGGTCGGTGTCCGATCGCTTGACGGACACGCTGCACAACTCGCCGTCGCCGATTGCGTTGTGCCCGAGTGAATCCACAGCCCCTCTGCAGTCCGCACCCGCTGCAAAGCCCAGCTGCTGCTCAGACGCATCCAGCGTGTTCTCAGCGACCAGTGTATGGCTCATGGCAACCATTGCGCTCTCCATCGACCAGATGCCTGCACCGCTGCTGCATGCCAGCGGCGGCTCGCCGGTCTGCTCGAAGCAGTACTGCAGATTACCGCCAACGACATTGTTCCGGCTGACGGTGACCCCATACAGGTAGACTTTGCTGTCGGAGGTGACGAGTCCGCCTCCCCGGTAGGTGGCCGTATTTTCGAGAATGCTCACATTTCGAAGACGGTTTTTGAAGCCCCCACGAACGTAGAGGCCACCCGCATACCCGTAACGACCGCCTGACGCTTCGTTCTTTACGATTGCTGAGTGCTCGATCAGCAGGAGGCCGTCGCCAGTCTTGAAGATGCCGCCGCCCTGGCTCGTGGAGCTGCTGGTCAGATTGCCCAATGGCTCACCTGCCCGATTGCCCTGAAGCCTGGAATGCCGGATTACGACATCAGCATCGCTTGCGTACAGACCGCCACCTGGCGGTGCATGCAGATTCATCGCTTCCGTCCGATTCTGCGCGATAACGGAATCAACCACCCGCAGCCGGCCACCGAGCACAGCGATACCGCCGCCACCGCCAACACCTTCACCGACAGCGTAGTTTTCGCTCACCTCCGATCGAATCAGGGTCATCGAGCCCGCCGTGGAGAGCAGGGCGCCGCCATAACCGAGGGCGGCATTGCCCGCCACCGACACGTTCAGCAGACGGACCAGACCTCCGAAGTTACCAATCGCGCCGCCACCCACGGTTTCTTCGGAATCCAGGCTGATCGCTTCCCCACCTGTGAGCGTCATGTTCCGAACGGTGAGCGTAACGCCGGGCAGCACGGTGAACAGGCGACGCCCGAAGTTCTTTGCATCCAGAATCGTCACGCTCTCACCAGACCCAACAAGCGCAACGGACGTACGGATGACGGGCAACGCGCTCGGGCCGTGAGGACTGCCGAAGGCCAGCGATGCATCCATTTCGAACACACCCGCCTCAACGGGTATGTACGTGTTCCCCCCATTGTTCTGCGCCGTTTTCAGAGCCGCTACCAGCCCCTCAACCGTACTCACCGCTTTGGCGGCGTGCACCAGACCGGCGCCCAATGGCTGCACCATCAAAGCAAGAATTACACCTAACCGGACGAATGCACTTTTGATCGGATTCATCTTTATGCTCCTGACTGGAAACAGCCCTGTCACTTCTCTTTACTATTATCAATCCGATCAACCCCACATCATATAGGGGCAATCGCCTATCCCCGATTCGCAGTCGCCCCTTCGATGAGCGACAATTTCCCCATCAGAGACGGAGGGTTCAGTGTCCAGGTCAACACCGACGACGGCGGGAGCTAATAGTGTGGAGAGCCTCGAAGCGCTCGCGTTCGAGCTACGCTCGAAACTGCTTGAACTGTGCGGTACATACGAGGGCGCGGTGCACATCGGCGGCGACCTGTCGGTGGCAGACATACTGGTGGCGCTGTATCACTACGGGCTGAATGTGGACCCCGCCGACATCGCCAGCCCCGAGCGCGACCGCTTCATACTCAGCAAGGGTCACGCCGCGGTTTGCATGTACATCGCCATGGCCATGCGCGGGTTCTTCTCATACGACGACATCGTCGACACCTACGGTCAGCTGGACAGCGCTTACGGCATGCACCCCTGCAAGGTGCAGCTTCCCGGCGTGGAGTGCTCCACCGGTTCTCTGGGCCACGGCCTGCCGCTGGCAGTGGGCATGGCGCTCAGCGCGCGGCATCGCGGCGAGGCGCACCGCGTTTTCACCCTCATGGGCGACGGTGAAACCGGCGAAGGCTCGGTGTGGGAAGCTGTCATGGCAGCGCGCAGCAATGAGCTAGGCAACATGGTCGCCATCATCGATCGCAACCGCCAGCTCATGACCAGTTTTGCTGAGGAGCGGGTGGTGTTCGAGCCGTATCCGGATAAATGGCGGGCTTTCGGCTGGAACGTCGTGGAGGTGGACGGCCACGACATGACCGAACTGGTGACCGCCATAGATGAGCTGCCTGAGCCTTCCAGCAGAATCCCGACCGTCATCATTGCAGAGACCGTGAAAGGCAAAGGGGTGGATTTCATGGAGCGCAATCTGGCCTGGCATGCCGGTTCTCTCGGTGCAGAAGATCTTGAAAAGGCGCGGGCCTCGCTCAGCTCCGGCCACCAGGGAGAGACAGCCTGATGCCGGTTACATTTACTTTCGGAGAAATGCTGTCGGCGCGATCGGTGATCGGCACAACCCTCGCAGAGCTCGGCGAAAGCCACGACAACCTTTGGGTGCTCACGCCGGACATCGGTGCCACGCTCGTGGAGTTTCGCGAAAAGTATCCCGAACGGTTCGTCGATGTGGGGCTTGCCGAGCAGGTCTGCGTTGGTGTGGCTGCCGGACTGGCGTACGACGGCAACATTCCAGTGGTGTCAGGCATGCTGCCGTTTCTGAGCATGCGCGCGCTCGAGCAGATCCGCACAGATGTGTGCTATCCGAACCTGCCGGTCAAGATCATCGGCACCCATGGCGGTCTCGTTGGCAACGGCGGCTCCACCCACTACGCGGTGGAAGATCTGGCGCTCATGTGCAGCTTGACCAACATGACGGTCACCTCCATCGGCGACCCGATGATGGTCGGTGAGATTCTGCGCCAATCCATGTCGATGAGCGGCCCCCTCTACATTCGGCTGGCGGTCGGCAAAAGCGACAAGGTCATCTACGAGGCCGGTCAGCACGACGTAGAGATCGGCAAAGGCATCGTCGCCCGGGACGGCGACGACGTCACCCTGTTCACCCATGGAACGACAGTAAGCCAGGCTCTGGATGTGGCGGACGAACTGGCCGCGGATGGGAAAAGCGTCCGCGTTGTCGATCTGTTTACCCTGAAACCCATCGACGAAGAACTGATCGTTCGGTGCGTCGATGAGACAGGCGGGCGCGTCGTCGTGCTGGAAGACCACGTGGCCTACGGCGGTCTCGCCTCACGCGTGGCAGATGTGGTTGCCGATCGGGGCCTCAAGCTGACCGCGTTCGAGCGGCTTGGCATTCCCCAGGTCTATGCCGGCTTCGGCGACGACGAAGAGTTACGCGATAAACACGGCTACGGCCACAAAGCCACAGTGGAGGCTATTCGAAGGGTGCTCGGCACCGGTTGATCCTCTTGAAAGAGGGCAAGGGTCAGAGCTGCGATTCCGGCAACCTGACCTTCAGGCCATCCATTTCTTCCGTGAGGGTGATCTGGCAGCTGAGCCGGCTGCCGGCCTCGCGATCGAGCACACAATCTAGCATGCCGTCCTCGTCTGCAGACGGCGTGCCGGTCATGGCGATCCAGGCATCATCGATATAGCAGTGGCAGGTGGCACAGGAGCAGCCGCCACCGCACTCCGCCAGAATGCCGTCAATGCCGTTTTCCCGGGCGGCTTCCATGAGCGTTTGTCCCGTTATGGCTTCCACTTCGTACTGCGCACCATCATGGGTGAAGAAGTTGACGAGGGGCATACGCATTCCTTTATGTTGGTCGATCTGGTGGGGAGCAGACTCTACCGGTTCAGGTGACCTTGTAAAACCTGAGGTGGACACTGCTTGCTTTGCGCATGCCGGTGGAAATGATGATGCATCGGTTCAACCATGCGTATCGGCTCGAGTCATCCACTTCCATTGCCGCCGCGGTGCGCATGTAGTACTCCGAAGGTGGTACGTCCTCTCCAGCCATGAGCCGGTCGAGCACCTCCCGGGGTGCAGTGCGTACCCCGGCATTCTGCACGTAAATGGTCACGCCATCGTCGGTGCGAATGCTGTAGTTGGCGACGAGATCTGCCGTGCCATCGGTCCTGAGTGTCTGCCAGTCTGCGCCGCCGGCGAGCACCTCGCCACGCAAGGCCGGCCCTTCAACCGTACCGCCCAGGATATTGATGATGCGCCTGCGACCATAGCGGGTATGACCCAGCTCCTGCGGCGCCTCGAGCGCCACGGCGGCTTCGAACAGAAACTCCAGGGTCGGATCCTGCATGATCGTCATTCCTTGGCGTCCTTTGCGAACTGCATGTACGCCGCTGCCGTCCCCTGCGCCATCTTGTCGCCATCAAAAGGAATCGACATCTCCGGGGTAAACTCCATGACGATCCGCTCCGGCGTATCGAGAAATTTCACGAAGAGATCAGGGTCCAGATTTTTCGTAAACTCATTGCCGTCGTCCTTGCGCGACGCCATGCCTTTCGCAAGCAAACCGTACATCCACTGCTTGGTCTCATCGTCATCGTGGATCACGGTGTGTCCTTTGTAAGTCACCGTTTTGCCGCCGCCCATGGGCGTACCTTTGCTGGTGATGACCACCGACGAACGGCCGTCGCGAGCAATGGCTTTGACCCGCACCCGCTCCTTTGTCGCAGTCATCCAGATCTTTCCGTCTACCGGCACATAGGCCGTGATGACCCCAAGCGGATGGCCGGACTTGTTGGCCCAGCAGAAAACGCACTCACCGCCAAGGCGTACCAGCTCCTGTTCGCGTTCGGGGTCCAGCCGGTACTGGCGGACATCGTCGTAGTTTGTTGACTGTTCTGTCATTCGTTGGCTCCTGGGTGTACTAAGGGATGAGGACGGGCTTTACGCAGAGACCCTGCGCCTGCTCATCGATCGCTTTGTTGATTTCCGCAAGTGGGTAGGTTTTCACCAGCTTTTCCAGGGGTAACCGACCTGCCTTGTAGTGTTCGATGAGCTCGGGAATGAACTCGTCGGGGTCGCTGTCACCTTCGATGATGCCTTTGACCGTGTGCCCGAAGGTCATGAGGCTCGTCAGATCGCCCGGCACTTTAGTACCTGGCGGCGCGATACCGACGATGCCGAAAACCGCTTTCGAGCCGAGACAGTCGGAAACCGCTTCGAGGACCGCCGGGATACCAGTCGTGTCGAAAGCGAAATCGACCCCCATTGGCACGATATCGCGGACAGTCTCTGCGAGGTCCTGCTCCGTGGGGTCCAACGTGTGGGTTGCACCAAGCTCCCTGGCCAACTCCCGGCGTTCGGCCATCGGCTCAGCAAGAACAATTGTTGCGCACCGATTGATCGCGGCTCCCATGACGGCGCTCAGCCCCACCGAACCACCGCCGAGCACGAGGATGGACGAGCCCGGCGTCGCGCCCAGCGATCTCGTGACGCCTCCCACACCGGTCTGAATACCGCACCCGAGCGGCCCCATGAGCTCGAGCGGTACGTCATCCGGCACTTTCACCACATTGCGCTCATAAGTAAGCGCATGGTCCGCAAACGACGACTGGCCAAAGAAGTTACCGGATATTTCTCCACCGGCACCCTGGATGCTCTTCGAGCCATCGTCGCGCTTGCCGGTATAGTTGAGCATCGGCATGGTGCGGCAGTAGGCCGGATCACCACTGTCGCATCGGTCGCAGGCGCCGCAGGACCGAAAGCTGATGGCCACGCGATCTCCCGGCGCCACCTTGGTCACAGAAGCACCAACCGCTTCCACGACACCGGAGCCTTCGTGGCCGAGCACCGCCGGCAGCTCGAGCAGACCGCCGCCGGCGGCAAAAACAATATCCGTGTGGCAAAGCCCGACGCCGGCGATGCGAACGAGAATTTCATCGTCTCTGGGGGCGTCCAGATCGACGTTCTGAACTTCAAAAACGCCGCCATCACGAGCGACCACTGCCTGAATCTTCATGGTTTCCAACGGCTCCTTGTCTACCAGCGCAGTACCGACTGCGCCGCGGGGCGCTGGCGGTAGCGTTCGTCCCAGGCACGCAGCAGCGGCCGATCACCGAAAACATCCGCCTCGACGTAGCGCACGAACTGCAGCGAAGCCTGCAGCGTCAGATCGGCAATCGACACCCGATCACCCAGCAGCAGTGGACGCTCGTCGCTCAGGAGGTTCTCCAGATAATCGAGTGGTACCTGCATGGCGGCTTCCATCTGCGCCGCTTTCTGGTCGTCTTTCGGATAGCCGAGCGGCGAGTTCACCGCATGGCCGTAAGCGCCGATGGGTCCCGCCAGACGTAGATCGACAATGCGCTCCACGTCTCTCGCATGACCACGCTCTTCCGGACTGCCCTGCAGAAGCGCACCGTCGGGGAACTTGTCCTCCAGATACTCCATGATGGCCAGGCTCTCGACGATGAACGAACCGTCGTCGAGTTCGAGCGTGGGCACGGTTCCGAACGGGTTGCGCGCCAGGTGCTCCGGCTCCTTGTGACGCCCCTTGACGGTGTTGACGACGATCTGCTCGATCCCCATCTTCGTACCCATCTCCTCGCGCTCAGCGATGTAAAGCATCACCTTTGTCGGGTTCGGAGCCAGCGGCACGCCATACAGTTTCATTCAGAGACCCTCCACGATGTCGACAATGTTCTCCAAGAGCTCGAAGCGTTTCGGACCGATGGGTCCGGCGCTGTCCAGGCCCAGCTTGAGCGTAGTCACGCCCACGTCACGATACTTGGCCAGGCGCTCCCGCACCATCTCCGCTGTGCCGAGCGCCTGGAACTCCGTCACCATCGAATCGGGGACCCGACGCGCCGCCTCGTCACGCTTACCCTGCAACCACAATGCCTGAATGGCGAGCGCCTCTTCTTCGAAGCCCGCTCGCTTGAAAGCATCGTTGTAGAAATTCGTGGTGGAAGAGCCCATGCCACCCATGTTGAACGCTACGCCCTTCTTGCGCCGCTCGATCATCTCCTCAACGTCCTCCCCAATCTCCACACGCACCGACACGCACAGGTCGAGATCGCTGAGCGCGCGTCCAGCGGATTCAGCGCCTTCTTTGAGGTAATCAAGGTGTGCCTCTGGATGATCCGGCGAGAACGAAGTGCCGAGCCACCCGTCTGCAGACGCTCCGGTGTACTTCAACGCATTGGGCCCGAGCGTGGCCAGGTAGATGGGCACTTCTGCCGGCGCATGAGAGATGCGTATGGGTTTGCCTTCACTGTCAGGCAGCGGCAGCTGGTAGATCTTGCCCTCGTAGCGCACTTTTTCACCCGCGAAGATCATACGGCAGATATCCACCGTTTCGCGCAGACGGGACAGCGGCGCCTTGTAGCGCACGCCATGCAACCCTTCCACGACCTGCGGGCCGCTGGCGCCGAACCCGAGCACAAAACGACCACCGGTAAGATCGTGCAGCGTGAGAGCGGTCATGGCCGCCATTGCCGGAGTGCGTGCCGTGGTCTGCATGATGCCCGTGGCGAGTTTGATGCGCTCGGTCTTGTCGGCGAGGTAGGCCAGCGGTGTCGCTGCGTCACTCCACCAGGCTTCCGCTGAGAATGCCTTGTCCACCCCCAGGCGTTCCGCAAGCTGCACCCATTCAACGACGAGCCCAATATTCTCCGGTTGCAGCGCACCAATCTCAATTGCGAGCTTCACCCCACCTCTCTCATACTCGAACGATCTGAAGCATTAGCCTCTTGCAGGTTTCCGCCCCATGTCAAATGTCCCGATCCATGAAATCGACGCCGATTCGTTCTGGCAGGACCCATACCCCGACCTCAAAGCCATGCGACAGCTCGGCCCGGTCTGCTACGTGCCGCAACTGGATGCAAAGCTGATCGTTCACCGCGAAGCCATCGTGCGCTGTGAAAAAAACGTCGAGGTGTTCTCCTCGGATCAGCCGAACGGCCTGATGACGGTGCTGATGGGTGAAAACATGATGCGCAAAGACGGCCGCGCGCATATGCGTGAGCGCAAAGCCACCTACCCGGCCTGGTCGCCCGCCGCGGTGAAATCCGTGTGGGCAGGCGCGTTCGAAGACATTGTCCAGAGTCGGCTCGACGCTATCGTCGGCAACGGCAGCGGCGACCTTTTCTGGGACTACGCCATGCCGGTTTCCGCTGATGCGCTGCGGATAATCACCGGGCTGACCAACCTCTCGGCCGAAGATATGAACCGGGTCAGCCAGGGCATGATCGACGGTTGCGCCAACTATTCCGGCGACGCGGACGTGGAAGCGAACTGCCACGCCTGCACCCGACTCATCGATGAGGCCATCAGCGAGCGGTGGGACGAGCTCATGGCGGAACCCGACCACTCTCTGCTGGCAGTGCAACAGCAGGCGGGCCTCCCGGAAGCGGCGATCCGCGCCAACATCAAGCTGGCGATATCCGGCGGCCAGAACGAGCCGCGGGACGCCATTGCCGGCGCCATCTGGGCGCTACTCGAGTACCCGGAACAGCTGCAGCTGGCGGTCGATGGCAAGGTCACCTGGCTGCAGGTGTTCGAAGAGTACGCCCGCTGGGTCTCTCCCATCGGCATGTCACCCCGTCGTGTCGCCAAAGCCCACGTGTACGAGAATGTGACGTTTGAGCCGGAAGAACGGGTGTTCCTGATGTTCAGCTCCGGCAACCGCGACGAAAGCGCTTTTGAAAACGGGGATGCCTTCAACGTCACCCGCGACATATCTGGCTCGCTGAGCTTCGGCGCAGGCCCGCACTTCTGCGCCGGTGCCTGGGTGTCGCGTTCGCTGATTGCAGACTACGCGCTACCGAAGCTTTTCGAGCAGCTGAAATCGCTGCGCATCACAGGCGAGGTGCCTTTCGGCGGCTGGGCTTTCCGCGGGCCGCTGGCGTTGCCGTGCAGCTGGCGCAGCTAAATTACGAACCCTTCGGGTAGCTGGGATTTCGCGATCGGTTTCAGCGTCGATAAGGGATCCACCCCGAAGTAGATGTCTTCACCGATGAGCAGCCCTTCAGCATCTGCGGGCCAGACAGTAACAAGCTGCGCATCGCTCAGATACAGCCTATCGGCATCAATGGCTTCCCCGGAAGCCTCCTTCACGCCTTGTGAGATCAGCGCGTCGCCCTTGTGAACCTGTTTCACCTGCCCCTCCGTCACCACGCAGTCATCGGTGGCAACCACCCGTTCCACCACCACCTCGAACTGCTCCCCGCCGACTTCGAACATGGCGGTATAAAACCCGCGAATGGCTTCGTAGCCGGCAAGTACTACCGGCTCGCCCCGCCCCCAGAAATGGTAGACAGGCGATGCTGTAAGCGTCTCCATCAACGGCTCGATGCGACCGTTGATCTCCGCCTCCATGTGGTCACGCACCTTGCGTATCAGCGCTGCGCGACGGGGCGACGCTTCTTTCTCAGCGGCATCTTCGAGGGCTAACCAGGATCGCTGCGGGTCGATCAACGGCGTCATGAACTTCTCCGGTTTTGTTGCAGGCTCAACATTACCGCGGGCAAACTGCCGACTCCATAGACCAACAAAAACAGAACGGCAGGATGGAAGACGCACTGCTATCAGCCCTGAACCTGCTCGCCACTCATGGATACTGGCTCATCCTGCTGTGGATGTTCGCAGACCAGGCAGCCCTGCCGATCCCCTCCATTCCCCTGCTCGTCGCTGCCGGCGCCGTCGCGGGAACAGGCCAGCTCGACCTGGCGCTGGTCATCATCGCTGCGACCGCGGGATGCATTATGGGAGACATGTTGTGGTTCGCGCTCGGCCGCTATCGCGGCGAAACTGCCATCGGGCTGGTGTGCAAACTGGCGCTGGAGCCCGATAGCTGTGCATCGACCACACGCCGTGCGTTTGCCCGATTCGGCCCCGCCACGCTTCTCGTCGCAAAGTACCTGCCGGGCGTACAGACGCTAGCACCAGCCTCTGCGGGCTTCGTTCGCGCCCCCTGGATAGGCTTCCTGATCATCGACATTGCCGGATCGCTGCTGTTCGTGCTGCCGTTCATCCTCGGCGGGTTTCACTTTCAGGAGCAGCTGGTGAACCTGCTGACCTGGTTGGAAGGGGTCTCCGGCGGTTTCGTGCTGCTGGTCGCTGGGGTTCTCGGCATCTACGGCGCGGTCAAATTCGTGCAGTGGTTCCGCTTCCTCAAAGAGCACCGCCTGCGCCGTCTGACGCCTGAAGTGCTGCACGAACGTCTTAAGAGCGAAACGCAGAAACCCACTGTCATCGACCTCAGACAACAACTGGACTATGAGCTGGAACCCCGCAGCATTCCCGGTGCGCTGCGTATTCCCCTGTCTGAAATCAACCGTCGTCGGGACGAAATACCGACCCGCTACGACGTGGTGCTCGTGTGCACGTGACCCTCAGAGGCTTCCAGCGCCCGTGTGGCGCTGCACCTGAAGAAGCACGGTATCGACCGCGTGTATCCGCTATCCGGCGGCATGGCGGGCTGGCTGTCACTGGGCCTGCCCACGGAAAACGTCAACAGGGAGTGAGGCTGCCGATCTCTGCCTCAGGAGAAAGGTTTATCTTCTCCCGCAGCTCCGTATCGGCAAGCGCCCCCTCGACCCCGATCATCTCGGCGTAGACACTGCGGTGCACGAACTCTACCCGAGGCACGCCAATCCGGCGCAGGGCGGCAAGCGCCGCTTCGCGGCTGCGGAAACGAAGCGCTTGCCCCACGGCTCCGCATAACCGCACCAGGCGACCGCCTTCTCGTGCAAATACAAGGTACATCGACTGCTCAACAGCGAGCACTTCGATGGGTGGACATCGATTGTCGGCAACCTGTTTTTTCAGAGCCCGCAAACTCAGACAGTCACGCTCGGTCATAACACCCTCCATAACTGATTAACCCGAAACCTGCTCGTACCAGACACTACCGTTTCGTACCTCAAAACCTCACTTCGTCGCAAACCCCAGAAGCGCACTGCAATCCGCAATAGATTGAGCTCATGCATAGGAGATCGACATGAACCCGACCTGGCTCGAAATCACCTCTGGGAGTATACATTTCATCACCGCAGTGCTCGCGCTGTTTGGTGGTGCCTGGCTGCTGATCACCACAAAAGGCACGCGGCGTCATCGCCAGCTCGGGCGTGTCTGGTTCCTGTCGATGCTCGTGATGAACGTGAGCGCCTTGTGTACATACGACATTTCGGGACAACCGAACCTCTTTCATGCGCTTGCCCTGCTCAGCCTCGGCACCATTCTGCCCGGCTACTATCAAATTCAGCGTTTCAGGCAAACGGGCGACCGGAACCATCTCGTCAGCCATGGTATCTGGATGAGCTGGGGATACTTCGGCGTAGCCAACGCCGGGTTGTGGCAGCTCGGCACCCGACTGATCGATGCATTCGTGGAAACCAGCGTCTGGCAGGTGGTTCCAACACTTGTCGCCATCACAGTGGTTCTGGCGATCTTCGCAAACGGCTGGATCAGTCGACGAAGCACGGCGCACGCACACAACGCCTGAAACCCCGATAACCAATGCTGCTAACATGCGTCGCTTGGTGGGGCATTCGGGGAGAGCAACTTGCCTACGACTTTCAGCGAAGCGCTGGCCGCGAGACGCATACATCCGTACTCGGTGCTGCTCGTGCTACTCACGTTTGCAGTTCTAGTATTCGACGGTCTCGACATCCAGGCGCTCGGTCTGGTGGCGCCGCTGATCTTCGAAGACTGGGGCATCGACCGGTCCTCCTTCGGGCCGGCAATGGCAGCGGCACTCTTCGGCATGGCCATCGGCGCCTATGTGGGCGGCACGCTCGGAGACCGTGTGGGTCGGCGCAACATGCTCATCGTCGCCGCGCTGGTCTTCGGCCTGGCAACGGTTGCATCCGCGTACACAACAAATGTGACCGCCATGACTGCGGCCCGCGTACTGGGCGGCCTTGGGTTCGGTGCCGCATTTCCCAACAGCATGGCGCTGGCAAACGACTGGGTCGCGCCGCGCTGGCGCGCCTACACCGTGGCAACACTCTCGCTCGGCGTTCCCACGGGCACCATGATCAGCGCAGCTCTGGCGCCGACGCTCATCGCTGCAGGTGGATGGCAGAGCGTCTTCCTCACCTTCGGTGGTGCATCCATCGCGCTGGCTTTCATCATCGCGTTATGCGTCCGCGAGTCACCTGCCTACCTTATGGAACGCGGTCAGATCGAAGCCGCTCAACGCGCGGCCGGTATAATCACGGGGCCTGATATCGAGCTTACGAAGGAAGCGACCGACACAGGCTCCGTAGAGGGTACAGCCGGAGAGCAGATCGGCGTCTTTCATAAGTCAAACAAGCGGATGAACTGGGGCATATCGATCAGCTTCGCCGCCGCCATCGGCGTGGTCTACGGTCTGTCGAGCTGGACGCCGGAGATGCTCACTTCGAGCGGATTCACCCTCGAACAGGCGCTGCAGGCAAGCTTCTTCATCGGCCTTTTCTCGATGATCGGCGGTTTCGCCGCCGGCTATCTGTCGAGCCGCTTCGGCTCCCGACCGGTGATGACCGCATCGACGCTCGGCACGATCGCTCTGGTGCTGCTCCTGACCTACCTTGTGGAAACCATTTCAGGCACACCATCGGAAACCCTCCGTCTCATCATCAATCTGACCATCGGCATCATCACGGGTGTCACCAGCGTCGGCATCGCAACCATCTACATCATCATGGCCAACGGCTATCCGCAGAGCTGTCGCTCCGGAGGCATCGGATTCGGCATGCTGACCGGAAGAGTCGGCGGCATCGCCATGGCGTTTTCCGGCGGCTGGCTGCTGAATCAGTTCGGCGACAGCTTCGCGGCCTACTTCGCTGCGCTGCTTGCGGGTGGTGTCCTGATGATCGCCGCGTCGGCGATTGTCGATCGGCACGTGCAGCCTGCTTAATACCGGGGGTTAGCGCGCGAGGAAAAGCTCTACTGTTTGGGTCTGGCCTGCAACCACATCCACAGCAACCGGATTCGCATCTCCAGCCTTCTTCCAGGGCGAGACCAGGTA
>JAUIKX010000041.1 GCA_030430515.1 Gammaproteobacteria bacterium
CCACCGGCTCGGCGCCGGGGCGGGTCGATTCGCCGCCAATATCGAGTATGTCCGCGCCGGCGGCGGCCAGCGCCTCGCCATGCGCGATCGCCGCCGCACCCTCTGGTGCGCCGGCAACCTGACTGCGGCGATCAGCACCACAGCCGTTGCCGGCTCGTTTATGCAGGATGGCCTTTCTCTGTTTGCCGTCATGTCGTTGATTCTGGTAGCGGGCCTGGGTCTGGACTACACATTGTTTGCTTCGCGTGCCGCCGGGAACACTATGGAAACGAAGGAAACCGGGCAGGCTGTCACGCTCTGCATGATTTCGTCGGCGTTCGTGTTCGGCATGCTGTGGCTGTCGGACGTGCCGGTGCTGGAGCACATCGGTAGTACCGTCTGCCTTGGCGCACTGTGTGCGTATGCGCTAGCTCGCCTCAGCCAGCGTCGACTCAAACGCTGAAAGTGGTAACGTCGCTGTGCCGGACTGCGCTTGCCGAAGCATGTCTTCAACAGCCGATTTCACATCTGCCAGCATGGATATATTGCTCTGCAGGCGGGAGAAGTCGTTTTCGGCGCGACCCGTGAGCAGGTCTTCTTTCCAATCATGGAAAAAGCGGATGTCGTGCTGGTCGTAGAACCGGCCTGTACCGCCTACCCGTTCGCCGCTGCGGGCGGTGTTTCTGAAACCACGCTGGAGGGTGCTGTTCATGGCGAATGCTTTCTGCAGATCGCCGTTGATCTCGGCCATGAAAACTCGATCCGTCATGCGCCCGCTGAAAAACAGTTTGGACAGAACACCCCAGTAATAGCTGTAGTCCCAGAGGGTTTTGGCCACCATCAGATCGCGGTTGCCGAAGCCGCCATACACGCCTTTGTACAGGCCCAGCGTGCTGGCGAAATAGGCGTTGAAGTCGGACTGGAAATCACGGCACGCCTGCGCTTCGGCGCCTCCCGCAATGAGTTCGGTGACGAAGGTGTTGGACAACGCAATGAAGTCGCCACCCGGTGAGTAGAACGGATCGGCAAAATTGCCGGCGTCACCGGTTATCATCCATCCAGCAGGCGAGAAGACTTCACGGCAACCGACCGCATACCGATCCATGCGATGGAAATCCATCACAGGCAGCCCTCGCAGCAAACGGGCCAACAGTGGGTGCTCGACCGTAATCCATTTCATGAAGGCTTCGTAGCTCGCCACCTTTTGCGCACTCAACCACTTCGGGTCGAAGACCACGCCGATGCTCGTCGCGCCCGAGGACAGCGGTATCACCCACACCCAGTATCCGGGCCCGGTGAAGTGGTTCGTACTCAGGCGACGTGGGGTGCCACAGCAGCGCGCCTTCCAGGACGCGTCCTGACTCAGACAATCGATGTCCACCGCGCCTTCGACGCGAAACCAGGCCGCCTGATTCTGATGGCGCACATCTCTTTCCAGACCGAGGTGCCGACGCAGAAACGCACGACGCCCGGTGGAATCCACCAGATAGCGGCAGCGGTAGGTTCCCTGACGCGTCTGGACCCGGTGATCGCGCTCACCCAGGTCGACCCCGGTGACCGTCACGCCATCGTCGATTCTGATGCCATCGCGCCGACAGATCTGCGCCAGCGTGTTTTCGAAACGGCCGCGATCGATCTGGTAGGTCGGCACCGGCAGCACTTTGCTGACGCCGATTTCATCGTAGCGGGCCAGGTCGTCCTCAATCGGCGTCTCGCCTCGGCAGAAGAGTCTGAGCCCGAACTTGGGAAGTTGATCGGCTGCAAGGTGCGGCTCGAGACCCAGGTTCTGTGCAAGGTAGTGCGCCGCGATCTCTACGGTTGATTCGCCGACCTTGAACGCGGCATCCGGTGCGGGGAAGCTGCGGTGTTCGAGCACCGTCACGTCCAGATCCGGGTCCCGGCGATTGAGCTGGCGGGCCAGCGTCAAGCCTGCCATGCCGGCGCCGAGAATCACCACATCCCGCGCGGGCAGCCCGTTCACAGAGCGTCCAGCAAGACGTGCAGGGCAGACTCTGCCACAGGAAAGCTCAGCGACTTCGCCGCCGCACCCACTGATGTCATACCAGCTTCCGCCAGAGCCAGCAGCGGGCCTGCAGGGTTCGCGTTCGCCCGGGCTGCCAGAACCGGGTGATGGGGCATGCTCTGGGTGTTTTCGCATTCACCGAGCGTCAGCGTCCACCCGCCGGATGCGGTCTCCGGCGACAGCACCAGAGCAACCGCGAGCGTTTCGCCGATGCTTACGAGGTCGTCGAAAGGAGCCGCGACCGCAAGGTCGTAGCAGACGAGCAGCACCGGACGTTCGAGCTGCTGGCATTGACTGGCCGCCTCCAGAAGAGCAGAACCCACCACATGACGGAAGCCGCCAACGAAAGTGCTCGGCGCCCGATTGCCCGCCGAAATGGTCCAGTATCCTGAAGCCGCGTTGTGCACCGAATTGTGAAACTTGGTTGGCGAGAGGAGCTTTTCCTCGCGGCACAGCTTGTCGCACATGTAATCGGTAATCGCGGTGTCGCCCATAGCCGAAGCAAACACCGACGGGATGTCGGACTTATCGCATCCCGCCTGCTCACAGGCCTGATGCGCCACTTCCACGGCCAGATTGATGAGCGTGCCCGCGCGACGCCGCTCGCGAGGCGGAATCGCCTCGGGCTTCGGCGCGGTAAACACCGCCTCCCCATCGGGCGGTTTGATCAGGTCCTGCGCGGTCGTCAGCCCGTTCCCCCAGACGCCGACGCCGGCAACGCTGAAACTCAGCATGAGCCGAACACCAACGAGCAGTTGTTGCCTCCGAAGCCAAAGGAGTTGGTCATGGCCGTCTTAACATTCGTCGAGTGGCTGTCGAGCAGCAGGTCGAATTCCGCCTGATGCTCGCGGGTGTTGCAGGTGCCCGGAACAAAGCCGCGCGCGATGGCTTCAATACAGAGGATCGCCTCGACGATCCCTGCCGCGCCCAGAGTGTGACCGGTCCAGCCTTTAGTCGCACTGACCAGGGTATGCGGCTCGAGGAGGTCGGCGCAGACCATGCCCTCCGTCGCGTCGTTCGCCTTCGTGCCGGTACCGTGGAGATTGAGATAGTCGATCTCAGCCATGGTCATGCCTGCGTCTTCAAGCGCAGCCAGCATGGCCAGACGCGCACCGAGGCCCTCGGGGTGAGCACTGGACATATGATGCGCATCGCAACTTTCGCCCACGCCGCACAAGCGGATCGACGCGGCATCGTCGCGGGTCAGCAGTGCAAACCCGGCCGCCTCACCCAGGCTGATCCCCTGCCGGTCCACTGCAAACGGACGACACGGCTCAGGAGCGACCAGCTGCAGCGAGTGAAACCCGTAAATGACACTGAGGCAGAGTGTATCCACGCCGCCGACGACAACGGCGTCGACCAGCTTCTGCTGGAGCCACCTATTGGCTGTGGCGAACACCTTGGCGCTGGACGCACAGGCGGCGCTGATGGTGAGGCTTGGCCCCTCGATACCCAACAGCTCTGCAGAGAAGGCGCCAGGTGCGTGCGGATGATGGGTGTCTGGTTGCTGGAAATCGATGGGAAAGCGTCCATCGTCATCCCGGTGCCGGTAGCCGGCCTCGGTGCGATCGATGGAAGAGGTGCTGGTACCCATGACCATGCCGACGCGTTGTGATCCGAAGCGCGCGAGCGAGGCGCGAACCGCTTCAGTGAATCCGTCCTGGGCGAGTGCCAGGCTCACGAGCTGATTGTTTCGGCTCAGGCGCCGAGCCGGAACTTCGACGGACTCGACGTCCGCCACCCGACCGAGCGCGCAGGGCACGTCGCAGTAAGGCCACGGCGCGGTGGACAGTCCGCCGCTACCGCGGGCGAAACGTTCGCGCATCGCCGCCAGGCCCGTACCCATGGCACTCGTGAGAGTGTAAGCGGCTACTGTGGCGGACAAATTATTGCTACTCCAGGATGCGTACTCGCGGGATGGCGCAAGACTACCCGCTTGAACGGTCGACGCAACTTTTCGGGCGACTTCCATTAAGATCCCTCAATGGAGAGCGTTACCACCCGAACTGAAGTCTGCCGGCCTGGGTTACTGAACCGCATGCGCATCGTTTCCATCCTGCTCATGTACCCGCTTTTTGCGCTCGGCAGCGTTCTCCTGCTGATTGCTTATCCCGTCGTTCGGTTGCGCGGCGGGCAAACCGCCCTGCGGCGCACCGCACAGCGGCTGGCGAAGATATGGGTCGCAGTCGCACGCAGCACGGGCGCTCTGGAACTGAGCGTGACGGGAGAGCCGCTGACCGATCGGGTACTCCTGGTCGCGAACCACCCAACGCTGATCGACATTGTGCTGGTGCAGTCGTTGCTCCCGGATGTGTGCTGCATTCTCAAATCGGACCTCGCGCGTGTACCTGTGCTGCGACAACTGATCGGACCTATGGGATGGGTTTCGAATGCCGACCCGGAAGCCATGCTCGATGAGGCTGCATCACGACTGGACGCCGGCGAGGCAGTCATCGTTTTTCCAGAAGGTACCCGCACGGTACCCGGAGAACCCATCAGCTTCCGCCTGGGCGCCGCGGAAATTGCCAACCGCGCCACCTGCCGCGTGCAACCCATCGTCATTCACTATCAGGGGGACTATCTGAGCAAGGATGTGCCCTGGTATGCGGTACCGAAACACGCGCTGCGCTACCGCATCGAAGTGTCTCCGGCGCTGCCGGAAGACTGGCGCGCCGGTGGTAGGAGGGCGGCGCGGCGCAGATTGCACAGCCGCCTGCAGGAGCACTTCGAGCAGCGCCTCAGCGCCACCAAAGTTGCGGAAAAAAATAGCTCCATGGGATGATTGCACCATGACAGATACCTTCCAACACCTGAAAACGGTGCTTGCCGCAGAATTCGAAATCGAGCAGGCGCTCATCACCGAAGATGCGGATCTTTTCGAGGACCTGGACATCGACAGCATCGATGCCATCGACATCCTCGCGCGGCTTCGGGAACTCACCGGCAAAGCCCTGCCCGCCGATGAGCTCAAATCGGTGCGCACCGTTGGCGATGTCGTTGCACTGGTGGAAAACGGCTGAACTTCTGACGCACAAATGCGCATTCTCATTGCCTTGTGCTTTGCGGGGTTTCCGCTACTCGTCTACCTCTTCGCCGACCGATGGTCGCCGGCTTTTCTGGTGCTGACGTTCGCAGGCCTGGCGCTGGCGCGGCTGAGTCTGATCCGAGCCGTTGCGTCCGTATGGTTGTGGAGCGCCGCCGCGGCGATCGTCGTTTTCTGTATTCTGTCGCTACTCGACGAAGACCTGTGGGTCTTCAAGCTCTACCCGGTCTTTCTCAGCGCCGCGGGTGCGGGTTTCTTTGCGTATACACTGCGTCATCCGCCGTGCGCTATCCGGCGGATGGTCGAGGCCACCGGAGGCACCGTTTCCGCGGCCGGCGAGTCGTATGTCTGGTGGGTCACGATGGTGTGGATGATTTTTTTTATCGCCAACGCAGGCATTTCGCTTTGGACCGCTGTAGCCGCGAATACCGCTACGTGGGCGCTCTACAACGGCGCGATCTCCTACGCCGCCATCGCAGCGCTCTTCGGGCTGGAGTACATGGTGCGCATCTGGTACCGGCGGCAACATGACTGAAACCGTCAGACTCATCATGGAAGCGGAGGTCGACCGACTGTTTGCCGCCGGTTCAACGGACCACGCCGACCGGCCGGTGCAGCTCGACACCTGGCGCGAGTACTTCAATGAGCGCCTGCCCGAACGTGCTGAACCGTGGTGGATCCATCGAAAGACGGCCGGTGATCGCGCGACGGCGACGCTGCTGGTTTCCCATGATCTGCCTTGTTTCACCGGCCATTTCCCCGGCGCGCCGATTCTCCCGGGCATCGTTCAGGTTCAGTGGGCGCAGGCGTTTGCAGCGGATTCTTTTGACAATACGGCGCAAGCCTCATTCTGCGGGCTCGCGCGTATCAAGTTTACTGCCCCCGTCCGACCGGGCGCTGTGCTCCGACTGACGCTTCAAAAGCGCGGCAGCACAGTGGATTTTCGATACACCGCCACCGACGGTGCGCGGACCAGCGGTCGCATCCGCTTCGGCAGCACCTCATGACGCCCTTCAAACCCTGCCTCCTCATTCCACACTTCTGCCACGTTGCACAGCTCAGTCGTTTTCTTCCGTCGCTGGCTGACAAGGGGCTACCCATCGTTGTGGTGGATGATGGTTCTCCTCTGGAAACGCAGGACCGCCTGCAGGCGTTGTGCGCGCCGTTTGAGTGCGTAACCGTCGTATTGCGGGCGGCCAACGGAGGCAAGGGGGCCGCAACCGTGAGCGGTCTGCAATGGGCTGATCAGCACGCCTACACCCATGTCGTCTCAATGGATGCCGACGGCCAGCACGATCCGGCTGATCTGCCGGACATGCTTGAAACGGCCAGGCGGCACCCGGAACACATCGTTTCCGCCCGCCCGCTGTTCGGCGACGACATTCCTTCCGCTCGGCTGCACGGGCGAAAAATCACCAACACGCTGGTCAGGATCGAAGCGGCCGACTGGCGCCTCCTGGATGCCATGTGCGGATTTCGGATCTATCCGGTTGCCATGACGCTGGCGCTCTGCCGCGAGCTCGGATGGCGCACGTATATGGAGTTCGATGTGGAGATACTGGTGCGCGCCGCGTGGCGGGGAATGGAAGTACACTACGTACCCAGCAAAGTCGTCTACCCAGAAGATGGGGCCTCACACTTCCGCATGTTCAAAGACAATACGCGCCTGACCGTCATGCACATCACCCTGCTGTTGGGTGCGCTGGCGCGCAGCCCCGTCCTGCTCTGGCGGAGTCTTCGCCGATGAGCGGCCGTCGTGCGTTATGGCGCAAGCAGTGGCCGGACCACCCGGAGCTGCTGGAACGGGTCAAGCTGACGGTGCCGTTCCAGGATGCCGACCCGACCGGCGTTGCCTGGCACGGTAACTACTTCCGCTACTATGACGCTGCCCGCGTGGCGCTGCTTTCCAAGCTCGATTTCGGCTACCGCCAGATGGCGGGCCGCGGCCAGATCTGGCCGATCGTCGACACACGCGTTCGCTATCTCTCCAGCGTGCCTTTCGGCAAAGAGATCGAAGTGAGCGCGCAGCTGGTCGAGTGGGAGTTCCGCATGCGTATCTACTACAACGTGCGCGATGAGGCGGGCAATCTGCTGAACGAAGCCTACACAATTCAGGTGCCAGTCAGCGCTCGGGACGAATCGCTCATCGTGGGCGCGCCAGGCGATCTCGTCGAAAAAATTGAAGCCCTGATCGAGCCATGAAGACGTTCCCGCGGGTTGAAGAGCTCGTTCCGCACCGCCCGCCCATGTTGCTCATAGACGAGGTCGTTGAAGCGCTTCCGGAGGGCATCCGCACGCGCGTCCACCTGACGCCATACAGCCCGTTCATGACCCCGTCAGGCATCGGCAGCGCGATGGGGCTGGAATACCTCGCGCAGAGCGCCGCGGCCTGGTTCGGCGTCTTATCCCGGCAGAGTGGTGGCGCGCCGAGGGCCGGCATGCTCGTCGCCTGCCGTAGCTATGAGGCCACCGTTGCGTTTTTCGATGCCGGGCAAACGCTCGACGTTTCTGTACGCTGCGTGTCGGCCCTGCCGGACCGCGACCGACAGGGCTTGGTAAAATTCCGGGGCGCCATTGAAATCCCCATCGAAGGAGCGCCCAATGTCGTCGCAGAGGGAGAGTTTTCGGTTTACCTATGACGAACGCAGACACCAGAAGCGTCCTTGTTACAGGCGCAAGCCGTGGCATCGGCAGGGCAATCGCGATATCTCTGGGTGCCCGGGGATTCGAGGTAATCGTCTGCTTCGGGGTGCGCGAAGACCTGGCTGAATCCTGCGCCGAGGAGATCAGAGCCGCCGGAGGGCGGGCGCGCACGCTGGGCTTCGATATCAGTGACCGTCAGGCGTGCCGGGAGGTGCTGGGTGCGGATATCGACCGTCACGGCGCCTACTACGGCGTGGTGCTCAACGCCGGCATCAGTCGCGATCAGGCCTTTCCGGCCATGGCGGAAGATGATTGGGATGCGGTGATTCACACGAACCTCGACAGCTTCTACAACGTGCTGAGTCCGGTGACCATGCCGATGGTACGGAGTCGGAATGGCGGGCGAATCATCGTACTGAGCTCCATATCAGGGGTCATCGGCAACCGCGGGCAGACGAACTACGCGGCCTCGAAAGCCGGCCTCATTGGCGCGGCCAAGTCCCTCGCGGTGGAGCTGGCGAAGCGCAACATCACAGTGAACTGCGTAACACCCGGGCTCATCGAAACAGAAATGGTCTCTGACGCGCCGATCGAGGAGATAAAGCGAATGATTCCCCTGCGCCGGCTTGGTCAGCCTGAGGAAGTTGCCGCGTTGGTCGGCTTCCTGTGTTCGGATGCCGCCGGGTACATGACCCGACAGGTCATCTCTGTAGACGGCGGAATGGCCGGCTGACATGCGTAGAGTCGTCATCACCGGCGCCGGCTGTCTTTCCCCGCTCGGCGAGGATTGGGCGGCCATGCGAAGCGCTTTTCAGGAGGGTCGCAGCGCCGTGCGCGCCATGCCGGAATGGCAGGGGATCGGCGGGCTGAACTGCTACAGCGGGGCGCCCATGTCGTTCGACCCGAAAGCCCATTTCAAACGTCGGGCTCTGCGCAGCATGGGCCGTGTTGCCGCTCTGGCCGTACGCTCGGCAGAGGTTGCGCTGGAATCCGCGCAAGTGGCGAGCGATGACCCGATCCTCACAAGTGGACGAACCGGCGTGGCCTATGGTTCAGCCACCGGCAGCCCGGATGCGCTGCTCGAGTTCGTCAGCACCTTTCTACGCGAAGACGCCGTGCAGCTCAAAGCCACCAGCTACCTGCGCTCCATGAGTCACACTGCTGCAGTCAACATTGGTGTGTTTTTCGGTCTCACAGGCCGCGTGCTGACCACCAGCTCTGCCTGCACTGCATCCAGCCAGGCCATCGGTTTTGCCTACGAACAGATCAAACACGGAACGCAGGACATCATGCTGGCAGGTGGCGCTGACGAGCTCACCGTCGCGCACTCGGCGGTTTTCGATACGCTCATGGCGACCAGCCGCCGCAACGATGCACCGCAAACCACTCCGCGGCCATTCGATACTGATCGCGACGGCCTGGTCGTTGGAGAAGGGGCAGGCACGCTCGTGCTCGAAGCGCTGGAGCATGCCGAATCACGCGGCGCGCCGATACTCGCGGAGATCGTGGGCTTTGCCACCAACGCGGACGGCGCGCACATCACGCAACCCGACCCCGTAATGCAGGCGGCGTGTATCCAGCAAGCCCTGAACGACGCGGACCTGCGGCCCGATCAAATCGGTTTCGTCAGCGCCCACGGCACGGCCACGGAGCGCGGCGATATTTCCGAGACGCAAGCCACCTTCAATGTGCTCGGCAGTGTGCCCATCAGCTCAATGAAGGGGCACATCGGCCACACGCTGGGCGCCTGCGGCGTGCTCGAAGCCTGGAGCGCCGTCATGATGATGAATGAGGGCTGGTTTGCGCCTACCTTGAATCTGGAGAGTGTAGATCCGGCATGCGCACCCCTCGAGTACGTAACCGGCAACGGACACGACGCAACGACGAACTACGTGATGAGCAATAACTTCGCCTTCGGCGGCATCAACACATCACTGATCTTCGCGCGGTACGCCTAGAGTTCCAGCTGTTTGTGCTCTGCAAGCGCGAGGTCAAGCCGATGCGACAGTGCGTTCAGCTTGCCGGTGATATCGCCTTCGATGGTTTCGGCGACGTTGCGCGACGAAAGCAGCTCATGGGATATGTTCAGCGCCGCCATCACGGCGATACGGTCGAGGCCGACCACACGTCCACCATCTTTGATCTCAGCCATCTTTCGATCGAGATAGCGGGCTGACGCGGTCAGATCTTCCACTTCGTCCTCAGCGCAACTGACCTGATAGTCTTTGCCCAGGATCTGCACATTCATTGTCGTCACTTTGCTCAACCGCTCAGTCCTGCTCGAGGGATTTCAGGCGGGTGATCATGGCTTCAACCCGCGACTTTGCCAGCTCGTTCTTCTCGATGAGCTTCGCTCTTTCCGTGGTCCAGTTGTGCTGCTGCGCGCGAAGGGCACGATTTTCTTTGCTCAGAACGGCTGTCAGCTCGATGAGTTCGTTGACGCGACGCTCGAGTGCTTCCCAGCTGGATGAGGACATGCTGTGTACAGACATAGAGGCTCCCCGATTAACCGGCACATTTTGGCACATTTCCTGTGCATGTGAAGCGGTGGGCCGGGTAGCATTAACGGATGCGCTACGGGGTACGACAACATTGCCATCAACTGAACTGACCAGCGCGGCTCTTGCCGCTTCCAAAGAACTTTCCAGCGCTGAGCTGCATGGCACTGTGTGCGGCATGCTCGTGGGCAACGTACGCGCCCAGGGATTGAACGAAAGGCACGTGCATTTTTCCATTGAAGAGTATGTGGAGCTCGTGGGTGCCGACGCCGTGGCTGATGGGGAGACGGTAGAGGATTTTGCAGCGCTGGCTCTGTCGGAGCTCGATGCAGAAGACCTGAGCTTTTCGCCGCTCCTGCCCGAAGACGATGATGCTCTTCCAGCCCGTGTGGAGGCGCTCGGTGAGTGGTGCGCCAGCTTTCTGGCCGGATTGGGCGCGGTTGCCGACACGGACCTGAACGAAACAGAAGCGGAAATGCTGGATGACCTTGTCGCCATCTCCGCGGTAGATGCAGATGTGGACGAAGGGGAGGATGCCGAGCGCGAGCTCATGGAGCTTGTGGAGTATGTACGTGTAGCGGTGCTTAGCCTTCTGGCACCGAATCAGGCTGACGTGGAGTGAGCATTCCGGCGACGGAATTTCGCAGGCGCCGGGAACGTCTCATGGAGATGCTTCCGGAGGGCACTATGGCGATCGTGCCGGGCGCGGTGCTGCGCCGCCGTAACCGCGATGTGGATTACTTGTTCCGGCAGGACAGCGATTTTTACTACCTCACCGGTTTTACCGAAGAGAATGCGCTGCTCGTGCTGGTGCCGGGGCGGGAGCATGGTGAAACGATCCTCTTCTGCCA
Organism: Gammaproteobacteria bacterium; assembly: GCA_030430515.1. GTDB lineage: Bacteria > Pseudomonadota > Gammaproteobacteria > Pseudomonadales > Azotimanducaceae > SYFY01. The sequence continues at coordinate 11,038 of JAUIKX010000041.1, forward strand.
GGAGCGGGATGCAAAGGCCGAAAGCTACGATGGCGAGCGCCTTGGCCCTGATCGCGCGACTCAGGTGCTGAACGTCGACGACGCGTTTCCCGTGAGTGACATGAGCGATATTCTGCCGGGCCTGCTCGAGGGCCGGGAACGGGTGTACCTGAATCTCGGTGAGTATCCTGAGGTAGACCGCAAGCTCATGGGACTGGTCAACGACATCCGGGCTCGGGAGTCCGGCGGCGCCATCGCCCCAGGGGAATTCGTCTCGCTCAAGCACCTTCTGCACGAGCAGCGGCTGTACAAGTCGGCGAAAGAGATCGGGCTCATGCGCGAAGCCGCGGCAATTACGAGCGCGGCTCACATCCGAGCGATGCAGGCCTGCGAGCCTGGTCTCAATGAGCTCGATCTGGAGGCGGAACTCACCTATCACTTCATGCGCAACGGCGCGCGCTCGCCGGCCTACCCCAGCATCGTCGCTTCGGGTAGAAACGCCTGCGTCATGCACTATATCGACAATCGCGACAGCCTCAAAAAGGGTGATCTGGTGCTGATCGATGCGGGTTGTGAGTACCAGCACTATGCCGCCGACCTGACGCGTACGTTCCCTGTGGACGGCAAATTCAGCGGCGCGCAGAAAGCCGTTTACGAAGTGGTTCTTGCCGCACAGAAAGCAGCCTTCGATCGGTGCGTGAAAGGTGAACACTTCAACGCGCCGCATGATGCTGCGCTGCGGGTGATGATTGAAGGGCTCATCGATCTCAAGCTTCTCGATGGGTCGGTGGACGACGTGCTCGAACAGGAAAGCTACCGTCGGTTCTGTCCTCACAAATCCTCCCACTGGCTTGGGCTCGACGTGCACGATGTGGGCGACTACCGGCTGGGCGATGCCTGGCGGGAGCTGGAGCCGGGCATGGTGCTGACTGTGGAGCCCGGCATCTACATCCGGGATGACGAAGAGAATGCGGCGCTCGCGCCCAGGTGGCGCGGTATGGGTATCCGTATAGAAGACGATGTGCTGATTACCCGCAGCGAGCCTGAAGTGCTGACGCACGCCGCGCCGAAAACCATCGACGACGTCGAAACGGTGATGAGCGGGAAATGAGTGTGGATACGACGGTCTGCGTTGTCGGTGGCGGCCTCAATGGCGCTGCCGCAGCCCTGGCGGTTGCCGAGGCAGGCTTTGACGTCACTCTGATCGACCGGCACAAACCGGCTCGAACGCCTGCGTCCCTGGGCGTGGAGATCCGCAACGTTGCTTTGTCACCAGCGAGTCGAGCGTTTCTTGAGACGTTCGGTGGTTGGGCGGATGGTGCCCCTTACCGCGCCATGCGGGTCTGGGAGGAGTTCGGTACGGCCAGCCTCACATTTACCGCCGAAGAGGCGGGAGTTGCCGAGCTCGGCTGGATCGTCGAGGTGGGTGCGCTGAACGATCATCTGTGGGAATGCGCGCTGGCGCACCCGCGCGTTGACGTCCGGGTCGGCGCCGGTGTTGCCGGCATGAAAGCCGATGAGCACGGTGTCGACCTGACGCTCGAAACGGGGCAACTGCGCGCTTCACTGGTTGTTGCGGCCGATGGTGCCCGTTCCCGGGTTCGTGAGCTCGCGGGTGTGCGTTGCCGTTATTCGGATACAGGGCATGCCGCACTGGTGACCACGGTAAAAACGGAGCACCCCCATGAAGGGGTGGCATACCAGCGGTTTCTGCGCAGCGGTCCCCTGGCACTGCTGCCCTCTCTCGAAGACCATGTCAGCTCTGTGGTCTGGTCGCAGCCACCAGAGGCTGCTGCCGACCGTGCCGAGCTGGATGATGCGGTGTTCTGTGCGCAGATCGAGCAGGCCATCGAATCCGCGCTGGGTACTGTGCAGGCAGCCGATGCGCGCTTCGTCTTTCCTTTGAAGCAGCAATTGGCCGAGCGCTTCGATGCCGATCCGAGGGTGCTGCTGCTTGGTGACGCGGCGCGTGTGGTGCACCCGCTTGCCGGCCTGGGCGTCAATCTGGGTTTCGAAGATGCGCAGGCACTGATCTCTGCGCTGCCGAACTCCGGCGATCCCGGACTGGCTGACTGGCGTGCTTTCGCCCGACGGCGACGCATCCGTTCGCAGTCCGTACAGTCTCTTATGGACGGGCTGCGGCGCGCCTATGGCAACAATTCCCCCTGGTTGGACCTGGCGCGCAATATGGGTGTGAGGGCGGTTTCAGGAAGTGCTCTGATCAAGCGCCAGATCATGCAGGAAGCCATGGGGCTCGGGCCCATTGCGCGGTCGTCCAGATAGGGCTGTTTCCAGCCCGCTCTGTCAAAGGCTGCCCGTCCCCCTTAACATCGCTCCTGATTCAACCGACTGGCAGAAGGGTCATGCCTCAGAAAACGCCGCTTTATGATGCCCACGTTGAGGCCGGCGGCCGCATGGTCGAATTCGGTGGCTGGGACATGCCGCTGAATTACGGTTCTCAGATTAAAGAGCACGAAGCGGTCAGGAGCGATGTCGGTGTTTTCGATGTATCGCACATGACCGTGATCGACGTGCAGGGCGACGGTGCGGGTGCTTATCTGCGAAGGCTTCTGGCGAACGATGTCGCCAGGCTCACCCAGGTAGGTCAGGCCCTGTACAGCGCCATGCTCAACAGGTCTGGCGGAGTGATCGACGATCTCATCGTCTACCGCAGAGCTGACGGCTACCGCTGTGTGGTCAATGCGTCGACCCGCGAGAAGGTGCTGCCCTGGATGCACGAGCATGCCGTTGGGGTGGCTCTGAACGAGCGCGATGATCTTGCCATGCTGGCCGTTCAGGGGCCGCGAGCCATTGCCGTGTGCGGGTCGCTGACCGGGCTCGCGCTTGATGACCTCCGCCCCTTCAGCGCTATAGAGGCAGGCCCAATGATGATCGGTCGCACCGGTTATACGGGCGAAGATGGTGTGGAGATCATGTTGCCGGGCGAAGACGTCGCCGATTTATGGCGGCGGCTGCTGGAAGCGGACGTGCCGCCGATCGGACTTGCAGCGAGAGACACACTGCGCCTCGAGGCGGGGCTTAATCTCTATGGTCAGGACATGACCGAAGAAACCAACCCGTTCGAGAGCAACATCGGCTGGACCGTGGCGATGGACCCGGCCGACCGCCAGTTCATCGGCCGCGAAGCGCTGGAGCAGGTCGTCGAGGCGGGGGCCGCAAGCAAACTGACCGGGCTGGTGCTCGAAGCCAAAGGCGTCATGCGGCATGGATACATCGTGCATACCGCTCATGGTGATGGTGAAATCACCAGCGGTATTTTCTCCCCGACCCTGGGTTACAGTATCGCGCTTGCGCGCGTGCCCGCTGAGGCTCAAGGGTCGGTAGACGTCGATATCAGAGGTAAGGCGGTGCCGGCCCGACTGGTCGAGCCGCCTTTTGTACGCAAAGGCCGGGTACTGGTGAGTTGAACGGTACCTGCGAAGAAAAGTTGAGGAGCCCGGATGAGTGAAATTCCCACAGAGCTGAGGTACGCCTCCTCCCATGAGTGGGCACGCCTGGAAGAAGACGGCTTAGTCACCGTTGGTATTTCTGATCATGCCCAGAACGCGCTTGGGGATGTGGTCTACGTTGAACTGCCTGAGCTTGAAGCGCACCTTGCGGCGCAATCCGAAGCCGGCGTCGTGGAGAGCGTCAAGGCGGCATCCGATATCTATGCGCCGGTTTCCGGAACAGTGGTCGCCGTTAACGAGGTGCTGGAAGACGCGCCGGAAACGGTCAATCAGGACCCATATGGTGATGGCTGGTTCTACAGAATCGAGCCGGACAATGCGGGCGATCTCGACGACCTGCTCGATGCCGACGGCTACGCCGAAGTCTGCGAGAACGACGAACACTAAACTGGCCCACCGTTATGCCATTCATCCCCCACACGTCGGAAGACGTGCGCGAAATGCTGAATACGATTGGTGTATCCAGCGTCGATGCGCTGTTTGACGAAATTCCAGCCGATATTCTTTCCGGTGCGTTGACCGCGGTGCCCGAGGGCGCGGGTGAGTTGGAAGTGCTGCAGCTCATGTCCGGTCGTGCCGAACGCGATGCCGGTCTGACCTGCTTCATGGGTGCCGGTTGCTATGACCATCACATTCCTTCGGCCGTATGGGATATCGCCACCCGGGGTGAGTTCATGACCGCCTATACCCCTTATCAGGCGGAAGCGAGCCAGGGCACCCTGCAGCTGATCTATGAGTATCAGTCGATGATGGCGGCGCTCATGAACATGGATGTATCGAACGCTTCGGTCTATGACGGCGGCTCGGGTCTTGGCGAGGCCATCCTCATGGCGCTGCGGGCCAATCGGAAAAACAAAAGCCGTCGGGTGCTCGTTCCCGGAGGACAGCGCGTCCGG
>JAUIKX010000350.1 GCA_030430515.1 Gammaproteobacteria bacterium
CGTCGCGGCCGTGGTCGTCCTCGCCGTGGCCGTCGCCCTGGCGATCGGCGCCGCACAGCCGCAGGCCGACAAGCAGGCGAACGGGGCGCCATTCTGATACGAGCGCTTCGATCTCCACCCATTCCGGTTTGCCATTGTGAGCTCGGACGGTTCTGAGGCTGCCAGCCGTGCCGGTAATGGTCTGTCCTATGGCTGTACCGATGGACTTCAGACCGAAATCGAAGGCGATCAGGTAGCCCGGAGGATCTTCAGGCATGACCTGTCTGCCGTGCCATCAGCCGCATATCGACGCCGATTGATGCGGCTGCAGCCTGTCTTCTCTGCTCCAGAGGTGTGTCGAACAGTACGGTTCGTGATGCATCCACACACAACCACGCATCCTCAGCGAGTTCCTGCTCAAGCTGCCCGGGCCCCCATCCCGCGTAGCCCAGGGTAATCAGCGCGTGCCTCGGACCGTCGATTTCGGCGATGGCAGCGATAGCGTCACGTGAACTCGAAAGGGTCAGCCCGGGGGCGATGGCGCGCGAGCTTGCGAAGCTGTACCCGTCTGTGTGCAGCACCAGGCCCTGCTCAGGATTGACCGGCCCGCCTTCTAGAACGTAAACGTGTTTTTCGGCTGCCGGCTTGGGCAGGTCGAGCTCCTTTGCCAGCTCCCACAGGTCCAGGCTCGCCGGACGATTGACCATCAGACCCATCGCACCGCTCTCGTCGTGATCGCAGATGTAGATCAGTGCGTCGCCGAAGTAGGAGCCGGTCAACGATGGCATGGCGAGGAGAAATCGGTGGTTCAGATATGGCAACTCAACGGCCTACGGCAGCGCCGGCTTTGGAGAAGACCCAGGTGCGGATGATCTCGAGCTGATCGTATTTCTTGCGCATTTCCAGCGGAAAGGGCTGGTAAGGGGCCGCCAGCCGAACGATGCGCTTTGCCGCATCGTCGAGTTCCTTTAGACCGGAGGGTTCGAGAATGCTGACACGGTTCAGGCTGCCGTCTGCTTCCAGTACTACCAGCAGCCTCAAGCGCCCGAACAGTCCGCCGCCCGGAAAGTTGGCGTTACCCACCCGCTCGACCTTTTCCCGCCACATGTTCAGGTAAGCGGCCTCAGCTGCGCTTTTGGCTGAAACGCTCGTCAGCCTCTTCACCCTCGGCTCTTGTGCGTAAGCTTGTTGCTCGCTGGCGATGCGCGCTTCGAGGCTGGCGATTTCCTGGAGCAGCTCCTGGTAGCTCGTGTTCTGGCTGAGAAGCTGCTGCTCGGGCAGGGGCAGCTCCTCGTTCTGTGGTGCTTTCTCCTCGGAAGCGCCCTGGGTGCTGACCACCTCCCGCTGGTCCTGTGTCAGATCGGGTGCTGCGAGCAGCTCCTCTTTTACTACGTCGTTCACTTCGTTGGCATGGAACGGAGAGCGCTCGCGGGTGGTCGGTTCTTTTCGCTCTGTGTTGTCGCCGCTGCCGACCTGATTGGTCTGCGCTACGAAGTCGGCGTCTTCGGGTTTCGTCTCATCGTTGGTCAGCGCCAGTGTGACCTCGATGGTGGGACTCGCTTCGTAGTTCAGGTCGGACGAAAAGCCGAGGCCCAGAATGATGGCCAGGTGCAGGCTCGCTGCCAGGAACAGGGTGAATCCCAGTCGGTCTCGAGGCTGGATCGAAGTGGTCACCGGCCTTAGGCCCCCAGTTTTGCAGTCAACGCTTCAATCAGGTTACCGGCGATGTCGAGAGAAAACTGCGTATCCAGTTCACGTATGCACGTTGGACAGGTGACGTTGACCTCCGTCAGGTAATCGCCGATCACGTCCAGCCCGACGAATGACAGACCCCGTTCGACCAGCGCCGGCGCCACAGTTTCGGCGATGTGCCGGTCCCTGTCGCTGAGCGGCTGGCCGACCCCGGTTCCTCCTGCGGCGAGGTTGCCCCGGGCTTCACCTGTTTTGGGAATACGGGCCAGCGCATAGTCGACGGGCTTGCCGTCCACCACGAGAATCCGTTTGTCGCCGGCGGCAATCTCCGGCAGGTAGACCTGCCCCATGATCTGCTCTCTGCCGCCACCGGTCAGCGTCTCGAGGATCACCCCGAGGTTCGGGTCGCCGGCCATGACCCGGAACACGTTCATACCGCCCATGCCGTCGAGCTTCTTGAACACGACGTTGCCGTGCTCGGCCTGAAAGTCTCTCAGCACATCCTCACGACGGCTGACCACCAGCGGTGGGCAGCATTCCGGAAAACTGGTCGCGAAGAATTTTTCGTTGCAGTCCCGCAGCGAGGCTGGGTGATTGGCCACCATGGCGCCATCTTCCATGGCTCGCTCCAGCAGGTAGGTAGAGTAGATGTACTCCATATCGAACGGCGGATCCTTGCGCATGAGGATCAGGTCGAAATCTCCGAGCGGTCGCCACCTGCTTTCAGACAGCTCGAACCAGTCGTCTCCCGCGATCGACGGATCGAGACTTTCGGCGAAGTCGTCGCGCAGCTTGAGCGCACGCCCGCATCCCTGGACGGTACCGCCGATGAGGGCGAGATCTTCCTGCTGCAGATAGCTCACGGAGTGACCCCTCAGCTGTGCAGCTCGAATCATCGCGAGCGTGGAATCCTTCTTCAGGGAGAGCGATTCCAGCGGGTCCATGACAAAGGCGATTTCAAAGGTGGCCATGTTGTTGCTCCGTGGCGGGCCTGGCGGCCAGTGATGGTCTTGAGCGCGCAACGTTAGCGAGATGGGTACTGTCCGGCAACTGCAATGAGACCCAGGTCACTATCGCGAGGTGGTGCTGTGGTTGGCCTCAGGGGTGCGTGTTACAAATCATTTGCATCGTGTTGACGTTTTAAC
>JAUIKX010000351.1 GCA_030430515.1 Gammaproteobacteria bacterium
TCCGCAAGGGCGGTGAATGGATTGACGAGCATACGCCCAAGCAGGCCGACGAGGATGGCACCTGGGCTTGCATCCACCGCAGAGATCAGCCGCACGCTCGTGTCCACCGCTGTGGTCTCCATATCGAGCGGCGCGTAGCTTGTCCAGGGATGCAGACCGGCAACGACGACCAGGCCGATGGTGATGGCGATCGCTGTCGTCGCGAGGTAGTAGCCGATCGTGGCACTACCGAGCCTTCTCATATCGGTGGTGCCTCGCAAGCGCAGAATGCCCGAGATGAGGCTGAAAAAGATCAGCGGAGCAATCACCAGCTTGAGACCGTTCAGAAACAGCGTTCGGGCCAGCGCCATGGCGGTGTCCATGCCCGGCGAGGGTAGCCAGACAGCCAGCGCCCAGCCGAGCACCGCGGCAATGATCAGAAACCCTGTAAACCAGATGCGCTGCATGGATGTGAGCAAGCAAAGCGAAGCCGCGCACGCTGACGCAAAGTGCGCACGCTGTCAACGCAGGGTGCATTAGGCTTAAATGGCACGATGAGACTGCTTTTGCTGACAAGCATTTTAGTTGCCAGTTACGGCTGCGGCGGCGCTGATTACGTGGAGCGTCGTGGAGAAGTGATGGGTACGTACTTCGTGTTGCAGGCGCGCTGCGCTTCGTCAGATGCCTTGTCGTCTGCGGAGGCCGCGCTGCGCGAGATTGATTCCAGAATGTCAACGTACAAGCCGGACTCAGAACTGATGGTGCTCAATTCTGCCGAGCCAGGCGCGACGGCCCTGGTCGGCGCGCATCTCGTGAGGGTGCTGGATATGGCTGAGCGGGTCAGGGTTCAAAGCGGCGGCGCGTTCAACGTGTCGATCGGCAGCCTCGTAAGCTTATGGGGTTTCGGCCCTCGGGAGCCCGGCCCGGCCCCAGATGCAGACCGGATTGCTTCCGTTCTACCGCAAGGCGCCGGTTATGTGACCTTGCCCCCGGATCGTGCGAGCCGCACCGGGCCGCTTCAGATCGACCTGTCTTCCATTGCCAAAGGGTACGGTGTCGATCAGGCGGCACTTGCGCTGGCTACGCGCTGCGCCGACTACATGGTCGATGTCGGAGGAGAAGTGCGGGTGAGGGGGGTGAACCGCCGTGGGGCCCCCTGGCGTATCGGTATCGAGAAACCGCATGCCGATGGGACGGGCGGTGTCGAAACCGTGCTGAATCTTCGTGATGCGGCTGTCGCCACCTCGGGCGATTACCGCAACTACCGGGAGGTGGACGGCGAGCGGGTGTCACATACCCTCGATGCCCGCACCGGTCGCCCCATTCGCCATGGCCTGGCTTCCGTGACCGTCATTCACGAGCAGTGCGCCTTGGCGGACGCCTATGCCACAGCGATCAACGTATTGGGGCCTGAGCAGGGCTTTACCCTGGCCAGGCGCCTCAACCTGGCAGCCTATCTGATTGAGCGCTCGGAAGATGGCTTTCGAACACGCTATACTGACCAGATGAAGCCGTTCCTATCTGCGAACACCAAATCTACACACACCTCTACATATACCGGAGGGAAGCACTGATGAGTGCTACAGTCGTACTCGCCTTCGTCTTCATGCTGATCATCGTCGCAGCCATGGCTGTGGGAGTGATGTTCGGCCGTCAGCCGATTTCCGGCTCCTGCGGAGGTATGAAAGCACTGGGTCTCGATGTGGAGTGCGAGGTGTGCGGCGGAAACCCGGCTCTGTGCGAATCGAGTTCAGATACGCCGGAAGTCGAGGCGTCGAACCTCAGCTATGAGGTGCGTCACAAAAATTGACGCACTGCCGGCCGCAAAGCCGGAGCAGTCTGCAGAATCTTCACTATGCTTCATGGAGCAATCCGTGGAGCAACCATGAGCCAGTCTCTTCCTTCGGCAGCCAGCAGCGCCGCCAACATATCCCCCGAAGCGCGCGCGCTCGAGTCGGCCATCAGCGCTGATATCGATGCCGGTAAGATCAAATTGCCCGTGCTACCCAACGTGGCCACCGAAGTTCTCTCGAGCTCGCTCGACGATTCTTCAGATGCGACGCGGCTCGCTAACCTCATTCAGCAGGATCAGTCGCTGGCCAGCCATGTGCTGCGCGTGGTCAATTCGCCCGCATTCAGAGGTTCGGCGGAAATCGTCGCGCTGCAGCAGGCCATTGCCCGGTTGGGTATGGTGCGTATCCGCGAAATCGCGCTGACCGCATCTCTCAAGAATGCCATGGCAGCCAAGGGCAGCTACCAGCAGCTCATGGACGATGCATGGAAGCTCGGGCTTGCAGCAGGCCTCTGGTCGAAGGAAGTCGCCCGGGCGACCCGTCGCAATGTGGAGCAGGCATATCTGTCCGGTCTGCTGCACAATATCGGTGAGTCGCTGGTTGCAGTAGATCTCGGTAAACGGGACGCATCGCTGACGATCGCAGACGCCCAGTACCTGATGAGTACGCTCGGCTCCCGCGCAGGCGTTTCACTGGTCACCGAATGGCAGCTCCCCGAGTCGGTGGCCCTCTGCATCAAGCACCTTCAGTCATTTACGGCCGCCGAGGGCGAGGCGGACGATGTGGCCGTCGTCAACGCAGGCGTTCTGCTGGCGATGGCGCAGCAGCAAGGCAACATGGACAGCGAAACACTTCTAGCCGCACCGTCCGTACAGCACCTGAATCTGTATCCAGACGACGTGGAAACGTTGATTGGCTTTGAGGAGAACATCACCAATACGCTGGAGTCGATGGTCCTATGAGCGAGATTTACAAAACAGTGGAAGTCTTTGTCATCGGATCCGGCCCTGCAGGGCAGAAAGCCGCTGTACAGTC
>JAUIKX010000042.1 GCA_030430515.1 Gammaproteobacteria bacterium
TCGGGCAGCTCGATCATCTCCACGAGGCCGTCTTCGCTAACGCCCGAGATGATGAGGCCGCTGTCTTTGAACTGCTCGAGGTAGTTGTCGTTCACCTCCCAGCGATGGCGATGACGCTCACGCACCTCGAGGCTGCCGTAGAGTTCCGCCGCCTTCGAGCCGGCCTCCAGAAAGCTCGGCTGCTCGCCGAGACGCATGGTGCCGCCTAGATCTGACTCCTCTCCGCGCTGCACCACCCGGCCTTCCTCATCGGTCCATTCCGTAACAAGAGCGATCACAGGGTGCGGCGTCGCTGAGTCCACTTCGGTGGAATTCGCGCCTTCTAGGCCTGCCACGTTGCGGGCAAACTCGATCACGGCCGCGTGCAGGCCGTAGCAGATACCCAGGTAAGGCAGGTTGTGCTCCCTGGCGTAGCCAGCGGCCATGATCTTGCCTTCGAATCCACGGGAACCGAAGCCGCCAGGCACCAGGATGGCCGAGACATCGTCAAGGCAATCGGTACCCTTGAGTTCGAGCTCCTCGGCATCGATGAACTGCAGCTCCACACGCGTGCCGGTTTTGATACCGGCATGCTTCACCGCTTCCGTGAGCGACTTGTACGCATCCTGCAGATCAAGATATTTGCCGACGAAGCCGATCCGCACACTACGGGTGGGATGCATCTCGGCCTCGGCTACCGCCTCCCATTCCGACAGATCCGCCGGCTCGCATTCGAGGCCGAGCTTGTTGACCACGTACTCGTCCATGCCCTGATCGTGCAGGAGCTTGGGCACCTGGTAGATGGACTGGGCGTCGTAAACCGAGATGACCGCCTGTTCCGGCACGTTGGTGAAGAGCCCGATCTTGCTGCGGGCATCCCGCGGCAGCGGCACTTCCGAGCGGCAGGCGAGAATGTCGCACTGCAGGCCGATGCTGCGCAGCTCTTTCACCGAGTGCTGGGTGGGCTTGGTTTTGATTTCGCCCGCAGAGCGGATGTAAGGCACCAGCGTCAGGTGGATGAGCAGCGAACGGCCTTCGCCTTCCTCGAGGCGCAACTGCCGGATCGCTTCCAGAAATGGCTGCGATTCGATGTCACCCACGGTGCCGCCGGTTTCGACGATCACCACATCGTAACCATCGCCCAACAGGCGGATGCGGCGCTTGATCTCATCCGTGACGTGCGGAATCACCTGCACCGTACCGCCGAGGTAGTCCCCCCGACGCTCGCGCCGGATCACTTCGGCGTAGATGCTGCCTGTCGTGAAGTTGTTGCGCCGGGTCATCTGCACGCGGCTGAAGCGTTCGTAGTAACCGAGGTCCTGGTCGGTCTCCGCACCATCGGCCGTAACGAACACCTCCCCGTGCTGAAACGGGCTCATGGTGCCGGGGTCGACATTGATGTACGGGTCCATTTTGAGCACGTTCACCTTGAGGTTTCGTGCTTCCAGGACGGCGGCAAGCGAGGCTGTGACGATGCCTTTTCCCAAAGAGGAAACGACGCCGCCAGTGACGAATATATATCGAGTCATGGGTTCCATCTTGCCGATGTCCGAAGACCTCCGGATGAGGCGCTCAGAACGTTCGGACGAGGTTGATTGCGAGTACGCAAGATGGATGCGCAAGTTAGCAAAGCCGCCGGGTAACCACAACCGCAGGACCGCAAACTACCGTGGCAGCGCTACCCCGATCGTGGGGTAGCGCCAAACTTGCGGCCTTACCATCTGACGGGGGGGACGGGTGCCTCGAAAAGTGACTCGTCAGGGTCTTTCCGGGAGAGAATTTCTGCTTCATAAGTCACATCTCCCGCCCTCGGGTCGCTGGCCTGCGAAGCAATCATCATCCGCAGATCCGGCGAGTACCAGGTGGTTCTGACCACCTCGATCGGCCGCTCATTGCCGATCGCACCCGCGGGAATTTTTTGCCCGAGCGGCTCAACCGAACTCTCACCCGCCGATGCCACCGTCAGGAAGTCCACTGCCCCCATACCGGGAAAAGGCACTGGCGGAGCAGCCACCATCGCGGCCGGCGAGCCGTGCAGCGGGCCGATCACCCGAACCTGCGGAGTGTTTGCTCCGGGCGGCAGGGTTTCAGCCTCAACCTCCACCTCAACGCCTGGTGCGGGAGCGGCACCCGCCACCATGAAATCGGCGGTTTCCGGCGGTGCCGGAGGCAGGGGAATGGCAATGTTTTGCGCGGGATGGAGAAACATGCTTTGCGAGCCATCGCGCACCAGCACCACCTGATCATCATTGCTACCGATCTCACGACGCTCGCGCCCCTCAGCATCTCGATAGAACATTTCCTCCTGCACGTTTTCAATGCGGTTGCCGTCGCAGAGCACCTGCACGCTTCGCGTGACAATTTTTGCGGTAACAGGCGCATTCTTCACCGTTTCTTCGAAAGGCATGCCGATACCCGGCGCCACCGGCGCCTCGATGCGCTTCGTGATGACCCGGGTTTCGGCGACGGCGACAGACACCACGGCCAGCATTGCGGACAGAAGTAGCAGTATTTTCATTGGATCTCCTGATTGGTTGAACTGGCGTGCAGATAAACAGCGCGTGCCAGCCCGCGCTGGTCTGTGACAATGCTGGCGTCCACCAGCCTGAAGCTCGCGCCGGTGTAGGGCGAAACCACCCGAACCGGCACCTGCTGACGTCGCACCATGAAACGTTCAGGCTGCAGGCCGCCGACAGCGGCCTGCGTTTCGGTGGAGGTTCCGTCGGGCAGAACCTGTAACCAAACGGCCGTAACAGCGAGCAGCGCAACAGCCGCTGCGCTTGAGAGCAACCAGCGCCACGCTGCGCCTGACTTCTTGCCAGCGACCGCCTGACGCAGCGCATCAGGCACTTCGGCAGGGGCCGCCTGCCTGTTCAATTCATCGCGCATCGCCGCCAGTGCGGCATCCAGATGCTCGTCAGCCGTATTCATGCCGCAACTCCTTCATGGAAAAACGATGGACACGCCATCCTCCTGTTCGAATATCTGCCGCAGACTGGCTCTGGCCCGATTGATGCGCGACCGCACCGTGCCGACGGGCACATCGAAGATCTCCGCGGCAACGCGGTAGTCAACGTCCTGCAGGCAGCACATCACCAGCGCCTCGCGCTGTGGCAAGGGCAGCTCCAGAATCGCCTGCCGCAGGCGCCCATGCGTCTGCTGCAAGATGGCCTCCCCTTCCAGCGTTCGGCTGTGCTGCTCAATCTGCTGCTCAGAATTCGTTTCAACACGTTGCGGCCCGAGCAGCGAGCGAAGGCGATTGCGCAGGAGGCCGTAAAGCCAGGGCCGCGCAGAAGGGTTGCGGACTTCATGAAATCGTTCGGGGTGCTCCAGCGCGTGCAGGAAAGTCTCCTGCACGGCCTCCTCTGCAAGTACACGAGAGCTAGCTACGGCCAGCGCAAAGCGATAGAGCGCATCAGCATGACGCCCATAGAAGCGTTCGAAGCTCTGGGCACAGCCTCCGGCCATGCGCTTGAGGAGTCTGGCATCGCTCGCCAATGCGGGTTCGTCCTGCTGGTTTACTAATAGACTATGTCAGCCAGCGGGCAGAAAGTTCCCCGAAGCGTCAAATGATCGCCAGCGCACGTGAAGCCCTTCCGTAGCAAGAAAATCCGCTACCGCCATGAGCTGATCGTGCTGAAAAATCAACGGCACTCGATCTCGCAGCCAGGCGGCTACCCCCAGACGTCTAAGCACTTCTCCCAGCGGTTCTCCCTGCCAGCGAAGACCCGCAGCGCCAAAACGCACTGTGGCCCTGCTCGCTGGAAGAACAGAGAGATGCCCGTGAGGCAGCAGCAGTTGACCATCATCGGGAAGGGCATATCGATCAAGCAGCAAACGGGCGAAGTAGATCGCCTCTGCATGCTCAATGAGTGCGCCGCCCTGCAGATCGCAGCGTTTGCGGGGCTCCGCGGCCAGCCACGCTGACAGAGACGATATCGAGGCGGAGATGCCAAATCGCAGCAGCCACCAGCGCAGCACTTCGCCAGCGGCCGCCGGTTCGCCAGGTAACAAAGACACAGGCAAAGGATCAACGTTCGCCAGCAGGTGCCGCCCGGCAGACTCTTTGGCCGCCTCCGAACGCGCGACCGTCGCCAGCCGGCCGGACACCTCAGGCCACCGCTCAGTCATGGGCGGCATGAGACGGTGGCGAACGAAATTGCGGTCGATATCCGTATCGGCGTTGCTCGGGTCTTCGATGAAGCTCACTCGCCTCGTTGTGAGCACTTCGGCGGGCACGTCGAGAAAAGGTCGACACAGAACGCCAGCACCAAGGGGACGTTCGTCGGGCATGCCATAAGCGCCGCGCCCCTGGGCAAGCCGCAGCAGGACGGTCTCGGCCTGGTCTCTCTGATGGTGCGCGGTGAGCAGCACATCGCCGTCATTCAACAGAGATGCAAACCAGGCATAGCGGGCGGCGCGAGCCGCCGCTTCCATGCCGGAGCCCGAAGCAATGATCGGTTCATGAAGAAGGAATTCAACCCCAAGCCTGTCGCTCTCACGGCGAACGAAATCCGCCCAGGCCTCGGAACCGCTCTGCAGCCCGTGATTCACATGGAGCACACATAAGCGCTCTTTCGGCAGGCAGCTCGCAGCGACCTCCAGCAGCACCATCGAGTCACGACCGCCGGAGACGGCTAGGTAGACCGTACCGGCTAAGCCTTCGACCGAACGTGTAACCGCTGTTTCAAGGGTTTCCATGGCGAACTAGCTTATACGCGCTTTCTACTGCAACCGGAAATCTTCGGTTAAAAAGCATCATCAGATGCCAGCGGCCTGGAGTGAAGATATCGTCTAGGGCGGCAGCACCACCCCAGACCTCGACCCCATTGAACCGCTGCGCCCTTCACCGCCTCTCCCATCCCTTAACCGACGATTCATCCCGCCATAGGTCGCTTTCGAATCATCGCGACACGCTCGGTCTGAGCGACCAACTAAGGTAGAGCGGTTTATACAATGGGAGCGCCTGACAATGGCATGTGTACACCGAATCTGGAAAAGCGCAGCAATGGTTTTCCTCTACATTCCGCTGATCGCTACCGCTGAAAGCAAAGACACGGCCGAGCACACACTATCGCTTGGCAGCTACTACAGCAGCGGTGACTATGGGCGGGAGACGGATACGCGTTTGAGCTATTTTCCGCTCAGCTACCGCTACCAGAAAGATGCCTGGAGCGCGCAGATAAGCGTGCCTTATCTTTCGGTAGACGGGCGCGGCAGCGTGCTACTTGATGGAGGCGGCGTTGCAAGCACCGAGGAAAGCGTGCGCAGCGGCTTGGGCGATACCAACCTCACGCTCAAATACCAAGCCCCCACAAGCATCGGCTCGCAATTTTTCATCGATATCGTCGCGCAGGTCAAAATGCCTACCGCCGATGAACGCGACGGTTTGGGAACTGGAAAAACCGACTACAGCCTGCGGCTGGATGTGATGCGCGGGTTTGGACGAACGACACTGTTCGGTTCTGCCGGGTATCGCCTGCGTGGCGAGTCGGACCCGTTAGACGGGCCGCAGAGCGGCGGCTTTGGAGAGTTGGGTTTCAACGTGAAGCTGACCTCAGCCACAGGGATCGGCGTGCTCTACGGTTACAGCGAAGCTGTCTGGCGCGGTACAGACGATGTGCACGAATTGATGCCTTATGTGAATCGAAAGCTGTCGGAGTCATGGAGCCTCATGGGATACGCCATTGCAGGTCTCAGCGACTCAAGCCCCGATGTCGCGGGCGGAATGCAACTCAGTTACCACTGGTAAGCGAACAGCTTCGTGGCGGATCGGTAGCGATTGATGTCAGCGAAAGTGCCGCTCCTCCCAAACACGCAGCCGTCTGTTTTCACACCGCATACATTGATCCTACCGAGCGCACCTCAATGACGAGGACGCTCGCAACCAGGAGTATCCTATGAAAAAGTCTCTTCGAAACCTCTCAATTCTGGCAGCAGGCGCAACGCTCGCCCTTGCTGGAATCGCGCAAGCCGCGGAACACCCGACACGGCCGGCAGAGTCTTACGCTGCTGCCGGGCAGCGTCCTGCCGATCTGCCTGAGCGTCCTGTCGAATCGTTCGGGCAACGCGGCGAACGACCGGAAGGTATTCCGGAACGCCCCGCGGAATCCTACGGTCAGCGCGGATCACGCCCGGAAGGCATTCCAGAGCGACCGGCAGAGTCTTACGGCCAGCGCGGTCAACGCCCGGAAGGCCTTCCAGAACGGCCGGCAGAATCGTATGGACAGCGCGGACAGCGGCCTGAAGGCGCGCCGCAACGACCCGCAGAGTCCTACGGGCGTCGGGGCCGTCCAGGCGGCTGATCCAGAACCTGGCTGAACAAGCCGGTCAAAGCCAACGGCCCGCTTCAAGGGCCGTTGTTCTGACACTGAACTCTCACGGTAGAATCAAGATGCTCAACATTCGAAACAACGCAGCAGCGCTGATCTTCTTAGCAATACTGATATCCTCAAACGCTCGGGCGATCGATGTTCATCCGGGGGGTGAGCGCGCCCAGAGGATCGAGAAAATCGCCGACCGCTACGAGAAGGTTTCGCCATTTGACATCGATCGTAACGGGTTGCTCGATGCGGCCGAGCAGAACCTGCTTGCAGAGGCGATAGACAAAGGTGCGCTGAGCCGGCCGGTGTTCCGCGGCCCACCTCGTTGGATGCGCTCAGGCACAGGTACGATGACCACTCGGTTTCGTTCGCTTTACGAGCGCCTTGCCCGGTTCGATGCAAACCGGGATGGTCGGCTGGATGACACAGAGTTCGAAGCGCTGGAATCCGAGTTTTCCAGATGAACCCCCGCTGCGACGGGGATCGCTGAGAATGCGTATGATCCGAGCCCATGTTTGAGGATTTATGGTCTGCAAATCAGCTGGTTTCGGCCGCAGCTCTTGCGCTGCTGATCGTTGGCTTGAATTTCGCCATCCCCTTTGGAGGCGGCAGCTGGTTGCGCCCGCTCATCGTACACTGCCTGTCTTGCTTACTTGTTGTGTGGCTCGCGCTGTCTCCTGTCGCCCAATCTGCCGTTGGCCAGGTCGGGCCAGAACCCGATGTAATAACCGACGGCCCCCGCCCTGCATGGATTCCTCACGGCCCCTCAGAGCCAAACAACCGTCCTTTGTTAGCACCCGGCTATCGGATGGCAGGTCCACCGCCGCCCGCACGCGCCATTTTCTCACTGCTGATCTATGTCGTTCTGGCCAGCATAGGGCAGGCCGTTGCATGGTCGCGAAGATCGAGAGCCCGCGAGCGCCGCGTGCTGGTCACCGAAGCGCAACTGGCGCGAGCACAGCTCTCGGCCCTGCAAATGCAGATCAATCCTCACTTTCTGTTCAATGCACTCAACAGCATTTCAACCCTGATACACAGTGACCCTCGGGCCGCCCAGGATACGCTCAGCGACCTTGGGGAATTGCTTCGGCGTGTGCTGCAGACTGAAAACGAATCCCAGGTAACACTTCGCCGCGAACTTGAGTTTCTGGATGCTTATCTGGGAATTGAGCAACGTCGTTTTGCACAACGCTTGCGCATCGAGCGAGTGATCCAGAGCGATCTACTCGAGGCCCACGTACCGACTCTGATTCTCCAGCCTATCGTTGAAAACGCGATAAAACATGGCATTGAAGCTAAAAGGGAAGGCGGTGTGGTGCGCATCGAGGCATGCAAATCGGAGGGTTTTCTGCACATCCAGATCAGTGATTCCGGGCCGGGAATCAGCCATCTGCTTTCGCTCCCCAACGTCGGCGGCATCGGCCTGGCCAACACACGCATGCGACTTGAACACTGCTACGGGAATGGATACGTACTCAACGTTACCAACAATGCTTGGGGAGGCTGTACTGTGAGCGTGAAGATTCCATATCACACCGAACCTGTGGAACCATCGGCACGCATATGAACATTCGAGCACTGATCGTTGATGACGAGGCATTGGCGCGGCAACGTGTGCGCCAACTCCTGCAGAACGAACCGGACATAGAGATTGCAGGTGAGTGTGACTGCGCACAGGATGCGCTGCATGTCATCTCCCGAGAGCGCCCACAACTGCTCTTCCTCGATGTACAGATGCCGGAAATGGACGGTTTCCAACTACTTGAGCGGATACCGCCGCAAGAGTTACCAGCCGTGATTTTCACAACCGCTTTCGATCGGCACGCAGTTCGCGCATTTGATGCCCATGCGGTGGATTATCTGCTGAAGCCTTTCAAACAAACCCGCTTCGTTGAAGCGCTGTCCAGAGCGCGGAGCGAGATTAACGATGGCACCGACAGTATAGTAGATGCGGTTCGCAAACTCCTCGCTGCACGAGAAGAAACTTTGCCACCAAAGTTGTCCCGAATTACTGTTAAAGAGGGTGATCGAACTCTCGTCGTTAAAACCGCTGATATTGAAGCTTTCGAGGTTGCCGGAAATTACGTTGTTGCACATGTGGGCAGTAAGAGCCACGTTTTCCGGGACAGCCTCAGCAACCTCGAAAAAGCGCTTGACCCAGCTCATTTTCTACGCGTGAGCCGCAGCGCTATCATCAGTCTTGATCGAGTGATAGAGCTTCAGCCTCTGTTCAAGAGTGAGTATGTGATCGTCCTGGAGAGCGGCCGACAAGTCACCATGACGCGGGGATTACGGGACGTCGAAAAGGCTCTGAGGTACACCTGACGCATATGAGCGCCGCTTCAAGCGGCAGCATTGCGATAGGCCAGGCGCACATTGCCTTCCCCGAACTCCCCTTTCAGCGCATAGATCAGATCATCGCAGGGCACCACCTGCCAGTCATGTCCCAGATTGATGTGCGCACGGGCACCGTTGCCGTCGTAACGCAGCGCCACAGAGCAGCCGTCCGCGGTCACCCTGTGCGGCGCCAGCACGCTGCGCAGGCGCTCGTTGAGATCGCGCCCGGGGGCGCCGTTGACGGCGATCTCCACACCCTGCGCGTATTTTCGACGCGCATCGACAAACGATTGCACGCTGGATACGCGAATCTTCATGGAGGCGCCACCGTTGTATTCGTCGGCCTGCACCTCACCCTCGAGCACGAGTACCGCGCCTTTTTCGATCTGCGCCCGATATTGCTCGTAAACATCAGCAAATACCGCGGCTTCCATGCGAGCAGACTTGTCGTCCAGCTCGATGAACGCAATCGTGCCGCCACGCTTACCCTTCATGGTACGCATACTGGTTACCATGCCGGCGAGCGTCTGGGTTTTCTTCTCGGCCCGAAGATCCGCCAGCCGAGACGGACACATGACACGCAATTCTTCGAGATAGGCGTCGATGGGGTGGCCGGTGAGATACAGACCCAGCGTGTCTTTTTCTGCCGCAAGGCGTTCGCTTTCACGCCAGGGCTTCACGTGCGACACGTCCACTTCCGGCGTTTTGCTCGCCACGCCACCAAATAGGTCTGACATGCCGAGATCGGCGTCTCGCGACGCCTGCTCTGCACGCTTCATGGCATCGGGTATCAGATGCATCAGACGAGCGCGCTTGAGGTCGAGGTCGTCCAGATCTGCGTCGCCCAGCTCATCCATGGCACCGCTTTTCACCAATGCTTCCAATACCCGCTTGTTTGCTTTTCGCGCATCCACACGCGCGCAGAAATCGTGCAGGCTGCTGAACGGTCCGCCGCTTTCGCGTGCTGCGATGATCGCTTCCACCGGCCCCTCGCCCACACCGCGGACCCCGCCCAGACCGTAGACCACCTTGTCATCCGTCGCGGTGAAGCGGAATGCGCTGGCGTTCACCGTCGGCGGCGAAAGCGCGAGCTTCATCTGCCGAAGCTCTTCGACGAGCTGTTCGATGCGATCCACGTTGTGCATATCCGCCGACATGTTGGCGGCCATGAAATGGGTGGGGAAATGCCGTTTGAGCCAGGCGGTCTGATAGGAAACAAGGGCGTAGGTGGCGGAGTGGGATTTGTTGAAGGCGTAGCCGGCAAACTTCTCCATTAGGTCGAAGATCTCGCCGGCCAGGGTTTCGTCGACCCCGTGCTGGCCGCTGCCCTCCATGAACTGCTTGCGCACTTTGGCCATTTCGTCGGCTTTCTTCTTGCCCATAGCACGACGAAGCAGGTCCGCCTGCCCCAGGCTGAAGCCGGCCAGCACCTGCGCAATCTGCATCACCTGCTCCTGATAGAGCACAACGCCGTAGGTGCCCGACAGGCTCTCCTCCAGCGCCGGATGCTGGTAGGTCACCGGTTCGCGACCGTGTTTTCGGTTGATGTAGTCATCGACCGCACCGCTCTGCAGAGGACCAGGCCGGAACAGCGCAACGAGCGCGATGATGTCTTCGATATCGTCCGGCAGCAGCCGCCGGATGAGGTCGCGCATGCCCCGGGATTCCAGCTGGAACACGGCTACCGTTTCGGCACTCTTGAGGAGCTCGAAGGTCTGCGGATCGCGCAGATTGATCTTCTCGATGTCCACCTGCTGATCCGCCGGACGCAGCGCATTGAGGCTCTGCACGCACCAGTGGATGATGGTCAGGGTCTTGAGGCCGAGAAAGTCGAACTTGACGAGACCCGCTCGCTCCACATCGTCTTTGTCGAACTGCGAAACGAGCCCCCCACCCTGCTCTTCACAATAGAGCGGCACGAAGTCGGTGAGATCCGACGGCGCGATCACCACGCCGCCGGCGTGCTTGCCCACGTTGCGCACCACCCCTTCGAGTTTGTACGCCATCTCCATGATTTCGGTGACTTCATCGTTCTGCTCGATGAACTCCACGAGCTCCGACGATTGCTCAACGGCCTTGGTAAGCGTCATGCCGACTTCGAAAGGAATGAGCTTCGACAGCTTGTCGGCTAGCCCGTAGGGCTTGCCCTGCACGCGGGCAACGTCCCGCACCACGGCCTTCGCCGCCATGGTGCCGAACGTGATGATCTGGCTCACCGCATTGGAACCATACGTTTCGGAGACGTGCTGAATGACCCGGTCGCGCCCTTCCATGCAGAAGTCCACATCGAAGTCGGGCATGGACACCCGCTCGGGATTGAGGAAGCGCTCGAACAGAAGGTCGTACTCGAGCGGATCGAGATCGGTGATGCCGAGCGCGTAGGCCACCAGCGAGCCCGCACCGGAACCCCGCCCGGGGCCGACGGGAATGTCGTGCGCCTTGGCCCACTGGATGAACTCCATGACGATGAGGAAGTAGCCCGGAAAGCCCATCTGAATGATGATGTCGAGCTCGTACTTGAGCCGCTCCCGATACATCTGCTCCGTGCGTTCTTCTGTGAGCTCTTCTGTGAGATTGGTGGTTTCCAGGCGCTTGTCGAGGCCCTCTCCCGAAACCCGGATGAGATGGCTTTCGAGGGTCTCTTCTTCCGGTACCGGATAGTCCGGCAGGTAGTAGGTGCCCAATTCGATCTGCACGTTGCAGCGCCTGGCGATCTCCACGGTATTGGCCAGCGCTTCGGGCAGATCGGCAAAGCGCTCCGCCATCTCTTCAGGCGTTTTCAGATACTGTTCGGGAGAATAGCTGCGCGGACGCCGCGGGTCGTTGAGCACGCGGCTCGAACCGATGCACACGCGGGTTTCGTGCGCCTCGAAATCTTCCCGGTCGAGGAAACACACCTCGTTGGTCGCCACCACCGGCAGACCGAGCTGGGTTGCAAGCTGCACGACCGCATGCAGATGGGTCTCTTCATCCGGCCGACCGGTTCGCTGCACCTCCAGATAGAACCGCCCTTCAAAGGTTGCGGACCAGTAACCGGCAAGGTCCCGGGCCTCGGATTCGTGGCCGGAGAGCAGTGCCTGGCCGATCTCCCCCGCTCGCCCGCCACAGAGCATGATGAGGCCTTCGTTCTGACGGGCGAGGGAGTCTCTGCAGACAAGGCCGTGCTTATCGCCTTCGGTATAGGATTCAGAGACCAGCCGCAGCAGGTTCTCGTAACCCGCCTGACTCATGGCCAGCATCACCACCCGGGCGACGTTTCCCTCGGGCGTCTGGTAACGCAGCTCCGAGCCGACGATGGGTTTGATGCCGGCGGACAGACAGGCCGAGTAGAACTTGACCAGCGCGAAGAGGTTGCCGCGATCGGTGAGCGCTACCGCCGGCATGTCGATTTCACGACAGCGCGCGGCCAGCTCTTTGATGCGGACGATGCCGTCGGCAAGCGAGTATTCGCTGTGCACCTGCAGATGGACGAAAGGCGTTTCGCTCACGATACGGCTCCGACGTCGAGACAGCGAGCAACGGGCGCAAACGAGCGCCGATGGAGCGCACAGGGGCCCAGCGTTTCAAGCGCCTCGAGGTGCGCGCGCGTACCGTAACCTTTGTGCACCTCGAAACCGTATCCGGGAAATTCTTCGGCCATGCGGCACATCTCCTCGTCGCGGGCGACTTTCGCCAGAATCGAAGCGGCGGCGATATTCGCCATGCGGTCATCACCTTTGACCAGCGCCACCGCAGGACAGGCCACAGCCGGCAGCATGTTGCCGTCGACGTAAAGAACCTGCGGCGCTCGCTCCAGCCCCTCGACGGCCCGTGACATAGCCAGCAGGCTGGCTCTGAGAATATTCAAATCATCGATCTCCGCCACATCGGCCCGGGCAATGCACCAGCTCGCCGCGTGCGCTCGGATCTCTTCAGACAGCGCCTCACGCTTTTTTGCCGTCAGTTTTTTGGAGTCTCGCAGCCCCCGAATGGGATGGCTCGGATCAAGCACCACCGCTGCGGCGATCACCGGCCCCGCCAGCGGCCCGCGACCCGCTTCGTCCACCCCGGCGCTCCAGGTTGGCGACCAACCGGAGACTTCCAATGTGAACTGCGAGTCCAGGGACACAGGCAATATCTGAGGCATGAATGGGGACCGATAGATTAGCAGGAGGCACGGTGAGATGCGATTCGCACAGGCCAGATTCACGCCGTTTTCACCAACCGAACGACAGACTCGCACCTGCCTGCGACGGCATGTAGTCTGGGGCTATCCACCGATAAGCTTTCTGCACCAGTCACGGAGAACCTGAATGTCCCACCCACAACTCGAACTGACCAACGACGAACTGCTCAGCACCACACGCGCCGTGCGCAAGCGGCTGGACTTCGACCGCCCGGTGCCAATGAGTGTCATCGAAGAATGCATGAACCTGGCGGTGCAGGCGCCGTCCGGCTCCAACGCCCAGGGCTGGCAGTTCATGTTCGTCACCGACCCTGACAAGCGCGCCAAAATCGGCGAATACTACCGGCAGGCATTCAGCGTCTATAAAGACATGCCGGTGGCGATCCACAAGCTGCACGCCGACTCTTCCGACGATTCGCTGAAAGACAGCCAGAACCGGTCGGCCTCGTCCGCCGATTACCTGGGCGAGAACATGGGCAAGGCCCCGGTACTCATGATCCCCTGCATAACCGGCCGCACCGACACGCCGGAAACGAACAACGCCATCGCCCAGACCGGCACCTTCGGCTCCATTATCCCCGCCGCATGGAGCTTCATGCTCGCAGCCCGCGCGAGGGGCCTCGGCACCGCCTGGACGACGCTGCACCTCATGCACGAGAAAGAAGTTGCCGAACTCCTCGGCATTCCCTTTGAGTCCGTCATGCAGGTCGCACTGATTCCCATCGCCTACACCAAAGGCACCGACTTCAAACCTGCATACCGCCCGCCCGTGGAGACGGTCATGCACGTGGATCAGTGGTAGGCATGAGTTCGCCGCTGGAGCTTTTTCTGGTCTGCATCGCTTTTGCGTTCGTCGTGAACTGGCTGGCGTATGTGCCGGCCTTTCTCGGGCAGACCGAAAAGTACTTCGACCTGATGGGCGGCGTGACCTACGTCAGCGTCGTGTTGATGGCTTGGCTGCTTCACCCCGATGGCGTGGATGCCCGCGGCTACCTGCTCGGCGGGCTGATCATTGCCTGGGCAGCGAGGCTGTCGGTTTTTCTTTTCCTGCGCGTCCAGCGAACGGGGCACGATTCCCGTTTCGAGAAGATCAAACGTTCCTGGTCGCAGTTTCTGATGACGTGGACCATTCAGGGCCTGTGGGTGTCGATGACCGCCGCCTGCGCGCTGGCGGCCATCACGCTGAGCCCCGAGGTGCCGCTTGGACCCTTTGCCATCTGCGGCGCGCTGATCTGGCTCGCCGGTATGGCCTTCGAGGTGGTCGCCGATGCACAGAAAAGCCGGTTCAAGGCAGACCCTGCCAACGAAGGCCGTTTCATCGACGAGGGCCTGTGGAGATGGTGCCGTCACCCGAACTACTTCGGCGAGATCGTTCTGTGGACGGGCATCAGCGTCATCGCCCTGCCGACGCTCAGCGGCTGGTGGTATCTGACGCTGATCTCGCCGGTGTTCGTGTGGTTCCTGCTCACGAAGATCAGCGGCGTGCGCCTGCAGAACGGCCAGGCGCGCAGGCGTTGGGGTAACGATGAGGCCTATCAGAGCTACCGAGCCAGCACACCGAAGCTGATTCCCCGCCCGCCCCGCAGATGAGACATCCGCTCGCCGCGCTGTCTTTCATCTTCATCGCTGTGAACCTGCTGTTCTGGTGCGTGCCGCTGATTTTTTTGAGCATTCTCAAGCGCCTCCTGCCTGACGGAAGGCGCGCGCTCCGTCGACCCATGGAAGCGATCTACCGGATGGCGGTTCGCGCCGACGACTGGTGGTTCAGCCGCATTCTCGGGGTACGCTGGCAGCTGCCGCAATTGGACCTGGACCGTAACCGCAACTACCTGGTCATCGCCAACCACTGCTCCTGGATGGATATTTTCGTGGTGCAAAGCGTCCTCGCGCGAAACGGACCGGTGGTCAAATTCCTCACCAAGCGCCAACTCGTGTGGATCCCCGTAATCGGTCTGGTGGCTTGGGCGTTCGACTTCCCGCTGCTGAAGCGGCAACGGCAGAGCGGCGACCGCGGTCGCGTGCGGGAAGCCTGTGCGGTGCTGGAGGAGACGCCCGGCGCGATGCTGTCCTTTGTGGAGGGCACCCGCTTCACGCCGGAAAAGCACGCAGCAAAGCCGGGCTTCAAACACCTGCTGCCGCCCAAGCCAGGCGGTTTCACGGCCATGTGCGATGCGGTGGCCGATGCGGCCATCGTCGACATCACCCTGGCGTACCCCGGCACGTCGAACTTCTGGACCATTCTGGGCGGCGGCATCTCCGCGCCAATCATCCGCGCGGAGGCACTGCCGGCGCCCGATGCAGACGCTGCAGCGAAATGGCTCGAAGA
>JAUIKX010000043.1 GCA_030430515.1 Gammaproteobacteria bacterium
AGCGACATCCAGCGCAGAATGTCTGCCTGATGGACGATACCGACGATACGGCCGTTTCTGACCACCGGCAGCGGCGACAGCCGGTCTGACAGTCGTCGCAGTGCTTCGGTGGCCCTCAGATCGGCGGTGAGAGTTTCTGCTTCTGCTCCCGCGAGCGGCGTCATGACTTCCGCAAGAGTCAAGCCGGTTCCGTTCCCGAGCTGTTCGGCGGTCATGAAGCCGACGTCCTGATCATTCTCTGAAACCGGCCACAGAACCTGAGCGCTGCGCAGCAGGTAGTCGTTCACAAACTCATCCACACGAAGTTCAGCCGGCACCCGTTCGAATCGGGTGCGCATGACGTCCGCAACCTCGAACCCGTTGAGCGCGCGCTCCATGAGCAGCTGAGAAGCGCTGGCTTTGGCCAGCCGCTGGAGAAACCAACCGATGAATACCAGCCACAAACCACCCGCCAGGTCGCCAATCAGCGCACGGTAGGTTCCCCAGGCCATGAGCACCCAGCCAAACGCACTACCCACAGAAGCGGCCTGCTCCGTCGCCCGCACCATGTCTCCCGAACGCCACCACAGAAGCGCTCGAAACACCCGCCCACCATCCAGCGGAAATCCCGGAATCAGATTGAACGCAGCGAGCATGAAGTTCACTGCCGCCAGCCAGAGCGTAATGGTGGTCACTACCGAGAGCTCAGCAAACGTGATCGTCTCGCCTGCAAAAGCCTCTGGAGGCGCAACAGCGACCGTCAACGCAGTACAGATCACCGCAATGGCAAGGCTCGCCAACGGTCCGGCGATGGCGATCAGAAATTCGTCCTGAGGGCGCTCTGCGTCTTTCTCGATTTCTGCCACACCACCGAACAGAAACAAGGTAATCGAGCGGGTGCCGATACCACGGCTGCGCGCCGTCAGTGCATGGGACATTTCGTGAACGAGCAGCGACAGAAGAAACAACACCGCCGCGATGACGGCCGCGGACCAGAGCATCCATGCGGCCCACTCCGGATGCCAGCCGGGCAGCAGACCGGTCGCCAGGCTGACAACGATCAGGGTGAAGATCAGCAGCACCGAGAAGTGCAGACGAATCTCGATGCCGAAAACACGCACCAGGGGCGTAGCTCCTGTCTGGTCAGGCATCAACGCTCCTCGAGTTGCTCCTTCAGCAATTTCGCCTGCTCTTCGCCGATCTCGACGAAATCGCCGAGCGCACAACGCCCGCTGACCCGCTGAACGCCGAAGATGCCATAATCCACCGAACTGACCGTATCCATGCGGCAGAGCTGGCTCTGCGTGAGCTCGAAAGTCAGCGTGTCGCGTTTGCGCAGCCCGGGACACTTAGCACTCAGCGTATTGAGCCAGGCCTTGCCGCCGCGGCCCCAGAAGAG
This sequence comes from Gammaproteobacteria bacterium, assembly GCA_030430515.1. Classification (GTDB taxonomy): domain Bacteria; phylum Pseudomonadota; class Gammaproteobacteria; order Pseudomonadales; family Azotimanducaceae; genus SYFY01. The sequence continues at coordinate 1,379 of JAUIKX010000043.1, forward strand.
AATATGCTGTTGGTCCAGCACCTCAGTGCGGTCGTAGGCATGCTGCGGCAGGCATCTTTCCACGTTCCCGTACGCTTCCTCGCCCAGCGTCGTCGCCAGAACCTCCTCTACGGTCAACGGCTTTTCTTCAGCCTCACCTTTTTCCTCAGGCCGGGAAGCGCAAGCCGACAGCGCGACAGCAAGTGCAGAAACCAGAATGATCAGGCGTCTTCCATGCAGTGAACTCATCATAAATCTCCTAACGCTCACTCCCGTCACCAACAGTCTGCTCTATATTTCGACTGCCCGCACGCCGAAAGATTCCCCAGCATCCCAGAACGAAAACGGGCCTGTCCATGGACAGACCCGTTCATCGATCAACAGCAACCGTTCGAATCAGAACTGGTAGCCAACCCTCAGGCCGAATGCCAGAGGATCGATCTCTACGGTCTCTTTGATGGTGAGCCCGGGCAGAGATACCTTCGCATCGGTATCGATATCCATGTATCGGAAGTCGGCGGAGATCATCCACTTGTCATTCAGGTGGTAGTCAACCGCGAACATCGCCGCAGGACCGAAAGACGTATCCAGTTCGAGATCCGCACCCGCCAGACCACCGGTGGTGCTTTCGTCCCAGAAGATCGTTGCGTTGACGCCAAGGCCAACATAGAAATCCACTTTCGCATCCGGATAGAAGTGGTAGATGGCACTGACCGTCGGCGGCAGATGCTTGGTGGAGCCCACTCGTCCGCCACCCAGATCGATGTCATGTTCAAACGGAGCCGCAGCCAGCACTTCGATACCGAAACGCTCGGTCAGCATATAGGTGATGTCAAAAGTGAACTGCTCAGCGCTGTCCACATCGAGATTTGCATCGACCTCAGTGATGTAGGCGTTGTTGCCTTTGGGCTGAACGCTGTGGAAGCCTGCTTTGACCACCCACGTACCTGCCTCATAAGCCGACGCCTGAGCTGCAACGAAGCTCATCATTGCCGCAACCAACCAAACCAACCCTCGAATCTTCATGTTATTTTCCTTCACAATCTCTTTTTTACTTCCACGCGCTGCAGCAGGAATACTGTCAGCACGCGCATTGTGCGACTGCACAATTTCCTGTCCCATAAGGGATACCCGAATCGAACTGCCACACAGATCTCATGCCGATGCACTTTGACAACACCTACGCACACCAACTTGAAGGTTTCTACGCTCCCTGGCAGGGAGACGATGTCCCGGAACCGAGGTTGCTGAAACTGAATACCGACCTGGCAGATGAACTCGGGCTCGACTCTGAATGGCTGAGTTCAGAACGGGGCGTGCGCGCGCTTTGCGGCGCCGAGAACCCCGACGGCGGCTTTCCTCTGGCGATGGCCTACGCAGGACACCAGTTCGGCAATTTTTCGCCGCAGCTCGGCGACGGCCGCGCCATCCTGGTGGGTGAAATACTCTCTCCGAACGGTAAACGCCACGACCTGCACCTCAAAGGCTCCGGCGCCACGCCATTTTCCCGCGGCGGCGACGGCAAGGCCGGAGTCGGCCCGGTACTCAGGGAATACCTGATCGGCGAGGCCATGCATGCCCTCGGCGTGCCCACTACCCGCGCTCTGGCCGCCGTGAGCACGGGCGAGCAGATTGCCAGGGAAACGCCACAACCCGGCGCGGTGCTGGCCCGTGTCGCGGCAAGCCACATACGCGTAGGCACGTTTCAGTTCTTCGCAGCGCGAGGTGAACAGGACCGCATACGAACACTCGCCGACTACACCATCGCGAGACACTTCCCCGACGTGCAGGAGAGTGCATCGCCTTATCTCGAGCTACTGAAAAGCGTCAGCAACGCACAGGCTCGACTGGTATCCCAATGGATGCTCATCGGTTTCGTTCACGGCGTAATGAATACCGACAACACCACAGCCAGCGGCGAAACCATCGACTACGGTCCCTGCGCATTCATGGAACGCTACGATCCGAGAACGGTTTTCAGCTCCATCGATCTGCAGGGGCGCTACGCATTCGGTAATCAGCCGGCCATCGCTCAGTGGAACCTTGCACGGTTTGCAGAAACCCTGCTGCCGCTCATCGATGCCAGCGAGCAGCGGGCAATCGAGGAGGCTTCTGCTGTCATCACCGACTTCAATTCGCTGTATGAGACGCACTGGCTCGCGGGCATGAGGCGCAAGCTCGGCCTGCATACGGCTCGGGAGGAGGATCTTCAGCTGTGCAACGAGCTGTTCGAGGCGCTGAGCGGCACTGAGCGCGACTTCACCCGGTTTTTCAGGGGCCTGTCTGACTGCTGGCGCGGCCATGGCTCAACCTGCGAAGACAATTCGGCGCTGGCGAACTGGCACCAACAGTACGTTTTGCGTGCCGGGGCCGAAGAAGTGCCAGATGATGAGCGGGCTAAAGGAATGGACCGGGTGAATCCGCTCTACATCCCGCGCAACCACAAAGTCGAAGAAGCGTTGTCATCAGCTTTAGAAGACGATCTGGCACCGTTCGAGAAGCTGCTCAAAGTATTGAGCACACCGTTCGATGAGCGCCCCGGCTGCGAAAGCTACACGCAGCCCGCACCGCCGGGATCAGGCCGCTACCGAACGTTCTGCGGGACCTGACCGCCTGACTCCGCTGATTCAGATGCCAAACGTCTGGAAGAACGGCTTCCACAGCGTGTTGTGGAAGTTGGCAACGCGGTTACCCTGCTCGCGCATCAACTCGGAGTAAGCCTTGGTGCTTTCCAGGCAGTGCGTCGAGGAACGGGAGACATGCTCCGACACAGCCTGCTGCAAGGGGGTGCCATCTGTCAGCGAACGCAGGAATTTCTGCTGATCGCTCGCCCAGGTCTGGAACTGCTGCTGCGCGGTCTGCTGCCAACGATCTGCAAACTCGAACCAGAGCCCCAGATCCTCGGCGATTTCATGGCCTGCGACAAACTCCGCGCTCAGCACTTCATCCGACAACTTCGACATCTCAGATTTTCTCCTGTTTTCCAGGCCTAAGGGTGCACTGCCAGCACATCACAGGTCGCTCGCGCCAGGATGCGCTCCGCGGAGTTACCCACACCGACAAGCTGTTTGACACGGTGCGCGCACGACCCCACTACAAGGAGGTCGGCCTTCAGTTCCCGGGCGGTCTGCGTTACCGCCTGTCCGACTTTACCCACCGGAAAGTGACGTTGCTTCTTCTTCACATCGTAAGGCTTGAGAAGATCGTTGAGCGTATCCTGCGACTTTTCGAGCATGCGCTTTTTGGTGCTTCTTTCGTCGATGATATCGAGGTCACGAAGCACGTTGGAAATTTCGATGGCCGAAACGCAGTGCAGCTCCGCATCGTAACAACGTGCAAAACGGTCCGCGGCAGCCAGAACCTTTCGGTTGAGCCTTTGATGAGTTCGATCCGTGTGGCGCAGGTCGATGGCCGCAACAACCCTACGCGCTGTTTTCCGCTTCTGGGTGGAGGTCAGCAGCACAGGCACCGGCGAGGTATTGAGCAGCTCCCAGTCAAGGGGCGTGTGGGAAATTGTTTTTGTCTTGTGCACGGACTTGATGACGATATCGCAATGCTTCTTCTCCAGCTGTTTGCGCACCCACGCAGCGATATCATCCGTCCATATCGTGTGTATCGACACATCGTTGAACGCCAGCCCTCCATCGAGGACCAGGTCGCGCTGCCACTGCTTGCGCTCCAGCAGAATTTCCTGTCGCAACGTGCGGCGCTGGTGCGTATCGAAGAAATCCGACGATTCCACCATCGATTGCCAGCAGAACGACACCAGATCCAGATGGGTACCATTGAGCTCCTGCAACGAGCGCGCACGCTCGAAAGCCACCTGCTTGTGCTTGGGTTTATCGAGAATCGTCAGTGCTGAATCCAACCGCATTACACATACTCTCCTGTGTCGGTGTCAGTGTCAGATGCCGGTGTCAGACCGGGCGTCAGGCTGCTGATGCGCAGTCGATACACATGGCTGCAGCCGGCAGCGCCTCCAGACGCCCCGCCTGAATTTCCGTGCCACATTGGCTGCAGTTACCGTACGTACCTTCCTTCAAACGTACAAGAGCACTTTCGATATCTTTGAGCTCCTGCGCCAGTTCCTGTTCGAGCGCCACCATGGTCTCATCGTTTTCCATTTCCACCGCCTGCTCCGCGAAGTCCTGCGGGAGCGGCTCCTCGCGATGCTCGACATGCCTCGCCAGCTTGGCCTTACGCTCCACTATGCTGGCGCGCATTTCTTCCAGCCGCTGTTTGATATCGCTCATTTGCTCATTAATCTCCAGGTTGCTCGTTTTCAGGCTACACAGCAGCCTACAGCTTCCGTATTCGTATTTGCCGTACAGTCTCTCGGGAAGTACCTACGGCGCTCAGCCAATCAAAGGCGCATCATTTCAGCCGTTGGAGGTTCCGCCCTAATCCTCTCTGCCTCTCTCTCCCAGGGCGGAACCTCTATTTCTCCTCAAGCGCGTCTAATAACCCACTCAGAGCATAGTCCACCGCCTGATCGCGCACGGCTCGACGATCGCCTTCAAAGCGGCTTCTGCTGGTCTGCAGGATCGCGGGCACACCGTCTGCGTCGCGAATGGCCCAGCCGAACCAGACCGTGCCAACCGGGCTCACCACGTCTCCACCGCTCGGCCCGGCAACCCCCGTCACCGATACGCTCACAGTCGCTGCACTGTGTTCGAGGGCACCGATCGCCATAGCCTTCGCCACCGGTTCGCTGACTGCTCCCCAGCGGTGCAGATCCTCTTCCGAAACGCCCAGCGCCCTGGATTTGAGGCGCAACGCGTAGGTTACGAAACCACCTTCAAGCCAATCCGAGCTGCCGGATTGTTCCGTAAGCCGCGCACAGATCATGCCGCCAGTGCAGGATTCGGCGGTGATCAGCGTGTGTCCATCCCGAACGAGAAGAGCCGCAAGACGCGCCTCTTCCGTCATGAAGACTCTTCCGGCGCCACCCGGCACATGAACACATCCGCCGGCGCGCCGTGCAGCACTGCCGCTGCAGTGCTGCCGAGCAGCCGCTGCCAACCCCTGCGGCCGTGGGTACCCATGACGATCAGGTCAGCGCCAGACGCCCGCGCATGCTCGCGGATCTCCGATGCCGCGTGCCCCATGACCACTTTCTGAGCCGATTCGTCGACACCATAGGGCTCGCAAAGCTCGGCAACCCGACGCTCTGCTGACTCCATGGCCTCCCGCTCGATACTCTTGATCAGCGAGCCCGTAAATGTCGGATCGAAGCTGTACTGAACGTACTGTGGCTCCACCACGTGAAGAACCATCAGATGCGTTTCATCACCAGCGATGTCTCTGGCGGCTTCTAGCACCAACTTTGCCGAGCTTTCTGAAAGTTCGATTGCTGCAAGAACGTTGTTGTACACGCTCACCTCTTCCTTGCGACACGTGACTCCATGCTAGGAAAGCTGGAAATACACACCAATCGACGCTTACCTTGATGTCCCTACGGGGATTTACGCATCTTCTTCCCATCTGCCAGGCAAAAAAAACCCCGCTCGAAGCGGGGTTTTTCAGAAGCGTCGCTGGTATCAGAAGCGCTTCTTGATCGAGAGGGAGATTTCTCTCGGCTCGCCGATCTGCAGAATGCTGGTGCCGGAGAACGCCTGCACCGCTTCGAAGATATACAGCTCATACTCTTCGTCGGTGAGGTTCTTCGCAGCCAGGGAGATCGTCAGATCTTCTTCAGCGTTGGTCCAGGCAACGCGCGCGTTAACCAGAACAAAGTCGTCCGTGAAGAACGGGTTCGCAGTGGCGCGGCTCATGAAACGCTCGTCGGTATACGCTGCATCGATGCGCGGCGTAATGGTGCCGCCACCCGGCAGGTTCCACCAGTATTGCACACCCAGGCTCCAGGTATTCTCAGGTACCCAGATCGGCGGGTCGTCCAACGAGACATTTGCAGCCAGGGCCGGAGCAATCGACTTCCACTCGTAATCGTAGTAGCTGTAAGACGCGTCGATGTTCAGGTTTTCAACCGGCGCCCAGGCCACTTCCAGTTCGAAGCCGTTGGCCTCGCCATCGCCCGCGTTCTGCCATGCGGCGCACGGCGCGAGGCTACCCAGTGCGGAACAGTCACCCAGCGGCTGCTGACGATCGGAGTAGTCGTAGTAGTAAATGGATGCGTTCAGTCGCAGCGTGCGATCGAGCAGGTCGAGCTTTGCACCCACTTCGTAGCTGTCCAGAGTCTCCGGACCGAAGGCACCGTTGAGCGCCTGAGCGGCGTCGAACGGTCGGGGTGACACACCGCCGCCTTTAAAGCCGGTGGCGTAGGTGAAGTAGACCATCATGTCGTCGTTGAAACGGTAGTCGAACGACAGACGGTAGTCGATCTCGTCACCCTCGTAAGAGCTGACCAGTCCGTCCAGCGCACCAAGAAAAACGTGCGGCGCAGTACGCGCATAGTTCTGGCGAATGTACTGGTAGTCCTTCGTCTCTTCCGTGTAGCGGATACCGGCCGTCATCGTCAGCTGATCGGTGATGTCGTAGATCAGCGAAGCGAATGCCGCCCAGGAATCGGCTTCTACCGGGTCTTCCTGGATGAACTGCAGCGCGATACCCGGCACGATGTAGCGGATGTCCTGCTGCGACCAGTAGGTGGTTTCCTGATCGGAGTAGTAGCCGCCGACCGTGAGGAACAGGCTTTCGTTGATCTGTGTGTTCACGCGCAGTTCATGACTCATGAACTCGTGCTCGAGGATGTTGCTGCCGCCCGCGCCGTTGGTCTGAGGCGTCCAGTCGTCGTCGGTGCCGAACTCGGAGTCATACTCGCGAATGGCGGAAATCCACTGGATCTGTACGTTGTCGCTAACATCCCAATCGATGTTGAGCCCCCAGCCCCAGCCGTCGAAGGTCTGCTTCGGAGACTGCTCTGTGGCGTCGGCGGGTGTTGCGAAGTCGAACTTCAGACCCTCAGCCGGCTTTGTGAAGTCGGCGTAGGTGCAGGTGCTGCCACAGCGGAAGTTTTCATTGCTTGTCGCAAAGAGAATGCTGGCAGGGCCACCCTGATCGATATGGGTTGCATCGTATGCGAGGTTCACAGAGAAGTTCTCCACTTCGTAGTAGAGCTGCGCACGGTACGCCGTGTAGTTCTCTTCACCGAGCTCACCGGTAACGCAGTTACCCGTGGCGGCACGCGCGCCGATGCCTTCAGGATTGCCAGGATTGGCACAACCGTAGTCGACAATGTTGACGTAGCCGTCCTGCTCTTTATGGACAGCGGCCAGACGCATGGACAGGTTTTCCGTCAGCGGCAAGCTCGCACCACCGCGGATGCTCAGCAGGTCGCGCTGGCCAGCGGTGAAGTCCACGTAGCCTTCCGGCTCAGCGCCAGGCTTGCGGGTGTAAAGCTTGATGGCGCCACCGATGGAGTTACGTCCGGTGAGCGTACCCTGCGGGCCACGCAGCACTTCCACACGCTCGAGGTCGAGCAGGTCGAACTGAGCACCAGTAAGTGTTGGGTAGTAGACCTCATCGATGTACATACCGACTCCCGGCTCGAATGCCGGGTTGAAATCAAACTGGCCGATACCGCGAATGTAGGATTGGATGGACGGACCAAACAGCGCAGCACCCGGCTGCAGCGACACGCTCGGTGTCTGACGGGCGATCTCGTCGATCGTCGTCTGGTTGCGCGCTTCCATCATGTCGGCGGAGATGGCGGTGACGGCCAGCGGCGTGTCCTGAGCGGACTGAGCCTTGAACTGAGCGGTTACCACGACCTCTTCAATCCCCGAGTTGGAACCTTCTTCGGCCCAGATCGAGGATGCAGGAACACTGATGAGTGCCAGAACGCTCGCGCAGAACGCGAAGCGCTGAGAAAGCATCTTCATGAATCACCCCTTGAAATGTGCGTATTGCTACGCGTCAGCGAGCGCGCCTGGCGGCTGCACTCTCCCCTCTTGATAGTCTCTATCTCACAGCTTGCCGACCCTACAGAAGAGCCAACAACTCGTAACCGTACCGATCGGTTCGCCAATTTTCAAGTGCCAACAGTAGTGGACCCAACGGCACAGATCACCTAACTTGCCGTCTTATCCGTACCGATCGGTTCGTTAATCGCAGGATATTCACTATGATCGACCTATATACCGCCGCCACGCCGAATGGCTGGAAAATCTCAATCATGCTCGAGGAGTGCGGTCTGCCCTACACGGTGCACCCGATTGACCTCGCCGCCAACGAGCAGAAGGCGCCTGCGTTTCTGGCCATGAACCCCAACGGTCGCATACCGGTAATCGTCGATCGCGACAACGATGACTTCGCGATATTCGAGTCTGGGGCGATTCTGCAGTATCTGGCGGAAAAAACCGGGCGTTTCCTGGCGTCGGACGACAAAACACGCATCCAACAGATGCAGTGGATGATGTTCCAGATCGGCGGTCTGGGGCCGATGATGGGCCAGGCGAACGTATTCTTTCGCTACATGGAAGAAAAAATCCCCACAGCCATCAACCGCTATCAGACCGAATCGAGAAGGCTCCTGGAGGTGCTGAATACCCGACTGGGCGAAAGTGAGTACCTGGCCAGCGACTACTCCATCGCAGATATCTGCAACTGGCCCTGGGCCCGTGCCTATCTGTGGCCGGGGCTATCCATCGACGGATTGGATCATCTTCAGCGATGGCTCACCGCCATCGAGCAACGTCCTGCCGTGCAGAAAGGGGTGAGTATCCCCACGCGGGACAACTACGATCTGTCGGTGGGAGTAGCCGGCAATGCAGAAGAATTCGCTGAAGCTCAGCGAACCTTCATCAATACCGGTGACGACGACTGAGTAACGTCAGTGAACATCGCCGCTGAACGTGCGCAGTGCCGGGTCGGTGTGATCCGGCATGGCCAGCGCCGCGGCGACACCAGGCCGCGCTTTCAACCGCTCCACCCATTCCAGCAAACGCGGACAGCGCTCGGGAGTGCCTATCTCGGGAAACATGCGTGGCAGTGACAGGGCGCAATGCGAGAGAAAGTTGATGTCCGCAAGCGTGTACTCGTCACCCGCCAGATAAGCGGTTTCGCCAAGCTGGCTTTCGACTTTATCCACCGCCATCTCAATTTTCAGCGTTGCATTGGCCAGATCCTTTTCGCTGAAGCCTGAACGGGCAGTTTTCCATTTCTCGCGCTGATCGTGCAGCGGAATGCGAGACATCAGCTTCTCAAATTCGCCGGACTCCACGCCTCGGGCGATGACACCAACCATACGGTGCCAGCCCCACATGGACACATAGTTCATCACCTGATCGTCCACGAACTTATTCCAGTAGCGCATGCGCGCCTTGCCCACAGGGTCCGCCGGACGCAGCGGCGGCGCGTCTGGAAAAGCGTCCTCCAGATACTCATTGATCACCGTGCTGTGAGTGATGATCACCCCGTCGTGATCCAGCACCGGAACCTGCCCTTCCGGATTGATCGCCACAAACCAGGGTTCGTGCTGCTCGAACTTGTGCAGGTTCACGTAAATGCTCTCGAAGTCGAGCCCCTTCTCCTTGAGCGGAATGAGGGACTTGAGCGAGTTGGCGAGGGGTTCGGCGTGATAGAGCTTCAGGGCCATAGTGTTTTCCTCAACGGTACCAGTAGCAGATGCCGCGGGCCTCAATGCTGACCCGGGGCGCGACGTCTGTCGTATCAATGGGATTGTCGAACGCAGAGTGTGGAACAGCAGGCCGATGGCTCGGCCGCGAGTCGTTGGTGCGAAAAACGAGCACTTCGTCGGGGTTCATATCCCGGTAGTAGCACCAGCGCTGCTGAGGATTGTGGCGAATGACCAGCCCCTCGAAGGACCATTCCGGGCCGTCGGTCACATCAAAAATCGCATCGGCTGCGATCAGATCATCCTGCCCAACCGTGCGCGCATCGCAAACCGTAAGCGGTACATCCTGCGGCGGCGGCGTGACCACCCGCCAAACATTGTAGTGGGCCCAGCGCTCGATACGATCCATGGGCACCGGCGCCGAACGCTCGGCGAACTGCGCGGCGGTCGTATCGCTGATGTCGATGTGCACGAAGCGGGCCGGACGCGAATTATCGCGGGAGTCGTAGCTGTCGGAACGTTCGCCAAAGCGCAGCAGCCCCGGCGCGCTGATGATCGCCGCATCCGCGCCGGTCACCTGCTTCAGAAATTCGCTCATCTCCGCGGGGTAAACGGCAGCCACGTTCTCCGGATCAAGGAAGTCGGCGACCTTGCTGTGATGCTCATAGAGACGAAAACCACAGGTGTCGAGGCTCGGCTCATCAGAGCCCCGACAGTCGTGCACCTCAACATCCTGCGGGTCGAGGTTCAGCACGTCTTTCGATGCATCGTTGGCGTGGTAGCGAGGCCGCACGTCCATATCGCCAATGAAATTGAGAACCGGCATTACAGAAAGTAGGCCACCGAGCGCAGCTCAATGCTCTGGCGAATATTTGCCGCGTCCGCGTCCGGCCGGAAGAACGCCGTATGCGGCACCCGCCAGCCGGTACTTCGGTCGCTGTCATGAAACTTGAACAGCAACGCCTCATCGCGATTCATACCGGAAAAGAACCACCATTCGTGCGCTGGATTGTGGTTGAAAATAGCAGCGGTAATCTGCAGCTGCTCCTCCGGCCAGTCGCCCACCATGGTCTCGTAATCGGGAATTTCATCCACGACGACGAGGGTATTCGTGGTGCCTTCGTCGGCATCGACCGTGCGCGCATCACACACCGCGAGCGGGCAATCCTGCGGAGGCGGCGAAAAGGTGCGCCAGAGGCTGGTGATGACGAAGCGTTTGTAGGGCGGCGCATCAGGAAACATCTCAGCATAGGTATGCGCCGCCATACGCTCGGCAAAATCCGGCGAGAAGTCTACATGCACCTCACCTGCGGGAGGCTGCACGCCCCCAACATGCTTGTAACCGGAGACTTCCGCCTCACGTCGGATCTCTCCCGACGTGCGGATCATCCAGCCGCGCTGCACAACCTTGTCGGCACCCGTGAGCTGCTTGATCAGTGATTCGGCTTCAGACGGGTATTTCTGCTCCACCTCGTCGGCATTGAGGAAGTCCTGCACGCTGCTCTCATGGTCTGCCAGTACGAAACCGTGCTCATCGAGATTGAATTGTTCACGGGTGGGCCGGGCATCGCGGATGGTCGTTGCGTAAGGCTCGTATTTTCCGGTGTTGACCTCTGCCGCCTGAGAAACGAAACGTCGATTCACGAACGATCCCGGCGACAGGTAAAGCAGTTCGGTATCTATAGCGGCAGGTTCACTCATGAGGCTCCTCAAAGTGTAAGTTAAATGGGCTCGCCCGCTTCACGGGCCAGAATCAGCAACCGCTCGCGATCCTTACGGACCCGAAACAGCATCACCACCAGCAGCACGACGATCACCGGCGCGACGATGTTGGCGCTGAGAATAGCGAACGGCAGATCGCCGCCCCGCGCATCGCTCACCATGCCGACGAAATAAGGGCCGATGCCGAGGCCGAAGATGGTGGAGCTGATGGTATACGTGCTTGCGGTGATGCCCCGCATACGGGGAAGTACGAGGTCATACAGCGTTGCATACAGCGGCGGCAGCCACTGCGTCAGAATCACGCTGTAGAGCACGAAGCGAATATAGAAGCTCGTGGCGTCCGGTGCGGTGTACACCCAGAACGCGACGATGGGCGACAACCCCAGCGACAGGAGCGTGATCAGCACACGACCGCGGTTATCGAAACGCTCGTTCAGTTTGTCTGACAGCGGCCCCGAGATCATCGGGCCCAGTATGCCGATCGCCGCAGACAGGCTACCGAATACGAGGGCCGTATCCGTGAGGCTCTGTTTGTAGTTGTGCATGATGAATGAGGGTGTAAATCCCATGACGCCGTAGTTGATCATCATCTGCAGAGACGCCGCACCCAAAGCGATTGCCACTGAAGGCGATTTGATCAGCACCGCGAACACCGGGCGATCCGACAGACGCAAACCCTGAAGCAGGTTGAGCGTCACATAGAGACCAAAGCCGACCACCGTCCACTGCAACGCATGGGGATTGATCGCCACGCCGCCGAGGTCCAGCGACGGTCGCGGCGCAAATTCAGACGTCCAGCGGGTAGCAAAAACCATGGCCAGAACAATTACAAAAAGGCTGACGGCGTTGACCAACCAGTCTCGTGAGGACGCTTTTCGACGCACGAACGACAACCAGTTGGTACCTGGCAGCACTGAACTCAGAACACCGAGACTGGCACGAAAGGGATGTGGGTCGGGGGGGGTGATGATGCCGTCCATCACACCGCGCTCGGGCTCTCGCAGGCGCCACAGTAAGACGGCCAGGACGAAACCCGGCAGGCAGGCGACAAAGAACGCGAACTGCCAGCCGGCAAAGCCGAGCGGCGCGCTGCCCGCTGCATATCGCGTGTCCCACCAGTCGGCTGCCACGCCACCGATGATCGAACTCGCGCCAAGACCGATGGCAATGGAGGAAGCGACAACGGCCATCGCCAGTCCCCGCCGCCTCGGTGGAAAGTAATCGAACAGCAGCGAAGTACCCGCTGGCGTTGTTGCCCCTTCGCCGATACCCACCCCAAGGCGTGATAGGGCAAGCATGGCAAATCCATGGGCAAATGCCGCAAACCCGGTCGAAAGTGACCAGAAAGCCAGCGCGATGCTGAGCAGCTTGCGTCGCATCCAACCGTCGGCCAGTCGGCCGATGGGCAATGAAAACAACGCATAAAAGAGCGCAAATACAGTGCCATAAAGCAGGCCGAGCTCCGCATCGCCGATATTGAGGTCGGCTTTAATGCTGGGCGCGAGGATTGCCAGAATGTTGCGATCCAGAAGGCTCATCATATTCGTGAGCGCAACCAGCAGCAGCGCGTACCAGGCTGCCGGTGTGACCTTGTCCGTGCTCACAAGCCGAAGACGCGCTCGGCGTTACCCTGGAAGAACTTCATCTTGTCTTCCTCGTTCAACGGCAACGCGTCGCTGGTGGCGACCTCATCGGCGACGAACTGATAGGGGTAGTCCATGGAATACATGAGATGGTCGGGCCCCATGATCTGGTGCAGGAACATGATCGCCGGCTCCCAGGCCATGCCGCTGGTGGTCACCCAGATGTTCTCCCGGAGGTAGTCGCCGATTTTCTTCTTGAGCGGTTTCACCGTGGGGTATCGACCCGCTTTCACCATCGCGGCGTGCATGTACTCCAGGCGGTAGAGCCAGAACGGCAGCGCTTCACTTGCATGACCCACGAGAATCTTCAGGTTCGGAAAGCGATCGAAGGCGCCGCTGATGATGATGGCCAGCAGATGCATGCCGGTTTCCACTCCGAAGCCGTAGATCGCGCCGTCGAGGCCGCGCTGAACAAACGGCTGAATCATGTCCGCCGGCGGGGTGTTGGGGTGAAGATAAATCGGCACGTCCAGAGCCGCCGCGGCTTCGAAGATCGGCCAGAACTTCTGATCGTCGAGGTATTCCCCATGGGTGTGAGAATTGACGATGACGCCGCGGAAACCCAGGGCACTCACACCCCGTTCGATCTCTTTGGCAGCTGCTTCCGGGTCTTGCGGGGCGCAGGCGACAAGACCCGTAAATTTGTCCGGATGGCGGGCAACGTGACCGGCCAGTTCATCGTTGGCTTCCGTGACGAAGCCCACCGCCGTATCCCGATCAAAAATCTGCACGCCGGGCGCAGTCAGCGCCACGATCTGGTGGTGGATACCCGTATCCGCCATGTCAGCCAGCCGCAGCTCACCCATGTCACAGATGCGCGCACGGATCTGCTGAGC